>CAYSQL010000021.1:0-1890 GCA_964433265.1 uncultured Candidatus Saccharibacteria bacterium
ATCAGCTGGCGCTTGTCCTCGGCGGATTTCATATTGGCGTTCTTGAGCAGCGAAATCAGCGGCAGGAAAAATTGCGGGCGAATGACATACATCTTGTCGTATTTGTACGACACGTCGACGATGCCCCGGTTATATAACTCGTTATCGGCCTCGAGCAAGGTGACGAGCACGGCATATTCTAGGCCTTTTTTCTTGCGATCTTTATCGAGCTTGTCCAGGTGACTGTCGACCGTTCGTTTGTTGGCCGACACGTCCTGCTCGTCTTTCATCTCGAACATCACTGAAATGATTTCTGCCCCGCCCTGTGATTCGTAGTCTTTGTAAATGAAATCGCCCTTGGTTCCCTTTGTTTCGTCGTCCATTTTAATCGCTTCGTTATCTTTGTCGAAGTAGGCAAACGGGAACATCGTCGTGCGCACCGAGTTAAACTCGTTTTGGCAGTGCTGCTCGAGCGATTCACCGACGAGCTTGACCGATAATTTCGCTTTCATGTCGCGCAGGCGCTCGATTGTGTCTTCGCGGTCTTTGATTTGGCCCTCGTATTTGTCTTTTAGCTGCAGGACGACGTTTTCTTTCTCTTTGTCCTTGCTAATCAGCTCGGCAGATACCTTGGTGAGCTCGATTTTTACCCCGTCGACCGCTCGCGCCACGGCGAGTTCTTGTGTCGTACCGGCGGCATCGAGCTTGGCGCGCAGGTCGGCGATGAGCGTGTCCTTGTCGACCAGTGTGCTTTTTGTTTTGTCACCCAACTCTTTTTCCTTGAGCTGCAGCTTGAGCTCGAACTCGCGCTTGTTAGCGTTCAGCGCCTTGCCTAGCTCTTCCTCGAATTTGTCGCGCTTGATTGAATTGACGACGCCCTCAATCGTCGCCTTATCGATGTCGGTTTCGTGAATCGACTTGAGGTCAATCAGGTCGCCTTTTACGGCGTCCTCTTGCAAGACCAGCGTGTTTTCATCCTGAATAGATACTTTGACTGTTTTCATGCCGCCCCCTCGCGTCTTAGTTTGCAATAATACCCGCCACCGTCAACGTGTTGCGCGTCGGCGCACCGAGGTTTGCGTCCTTTAGCTCGTCAATCTCGAACCAACGTGGCATATACCAGTCGTCCTCGGCCTTCACGTCGATCTCGTCCGCGTTTTGATCGAGGACGATGCGATAGTCCAAAAAGACCATTTTTACAAACACCCGTTCGCCGGTATCGCGCAGCGTTTTCTCGTGCTCACCCGATGATTGGTTAATTTTCACGATAGCCGCCGTCGCAATATCAATACCCGTTTCCTCGAGCATCTCGCGGCGCAAGGCGATTTCTTCCGTCTCGCCCTCCTCGATACCGCCGCCCGGCACGACGTACGTCCCCTCATATACGCCACCCTTGCGGTTCTGCCCCAGCAAAATCTTGCCGTCTTTTGAAAAAATAAAGCCACCAACGATATCCCGATATATTGTTCTCATATACCTATTATCCCACAAAAACAAATCTTTTTGATCTCTAAGGATGCAAGCAAACAGCGCGTATACTAAAAGTATGTACAAACAACTCCTCGCCCATAAAGTGTTCATTACGCGACGACTCGAGCGTACACTGGCCGACGTAGAGCGCCGACGCCTACTGCGCTACCATGACATGCGTGTTCGTGATTTTCAGCACGAGCGGCTCATTCATCTGTTGGTCACGTTCTTTTTTGGCTGTTTGCTTGTCGGCGCGATCGCCGCCTTGCTCGTCTCGCCCTTGCCAGCATTAGTTTGGCCGCTCACACTCCTTGTCGTCATCCTCGCCTGCCTCGAACTTGCTTACATCCGCCATTACTACCTGCTCGAGAACGGCGTGCAGTCGCTCTATGTATTAACGGAACGACTCGGTGGCGGTGGTTCCGAGCATTAAAAAATCGA
>CAYSQL010000021.1:1990-10989 GCA_964433265.1 uncultured Candidatus Saccharibacteria bacterium
ACATCAGTAAAATTCGACACAACGTGCGTCGGCTGGTGTGCCAGCAGTGCCTGAAAATCATAAAAATCCTCGTGCTCGGGCGGATAAAAGAGAATGGAGTCAATACCGGCATTATGCCCTGCTAAGACATCTTTTTCAGTGTCGCCGATCATCACCGCCAGCTCTTTGGTGCCGCCCATGAGTTCCAGAGCTTTTTCAAGAGGCTGAGCAGACGGCTTGTGCAACTCTGTGTCTTCTGCGCACACGGTCGCATCGAACAAGTCCGCCAGGCCAAATCTCGAAAAGAGCGGTTCAAACACCGCACGCGGCGATGATGTCACGATGGCCGATTTTTTGCCATTCTCTTTGAGCGCGCGCAATACATCGACGGCATCCGGATACAGCTCCACCTCTGGTAGCCGCCTCTTGACCAGCTCCGTCGCCTCTTCGAGCACTATCACACCTTCGTCGTGAGGCAATCCCGCGTTTGCCGACAAAAAAGCCGCCACGCCACCACACGCCTGGATGAGCTCCCTACGCGTAAACTCCATACCACGACCGCGCAACACTTCGTCGAGCGCATTCGGCCAGGCGTTGAGCGTCTGGGCCAGGTTGCCATCCCAATCGAGCAAGATATAGTCGTACGTTTTCATCGCTTCTTATCATAGCAAACATGGACAGTTGTCCAACAATACAGATAGCTAGACATATATCAACTTATCGTCCGCTAGCCCTTATCGAATCGCAATCACCCAAGCCGTCGCCTTGCCGGCTGTCGTCACGGAACGTATCGAGACGCTTGCACCGTTCGTTACGTCGCTCACCGCACCTGCCGTCCCATCGCTCTTCGTGAAACGTGTATTACTATCGATGACATACGTTTGCGTGCTACTTGCAGTGTCTTGAATCGTGATACTCGAGCTACTAATCGCGCTCACCGTACCCGTCGTCATCGTGCGGTTCATGCCACTCCGCCGAGCGCCACCAGTCCCCATCATGTTCGGACTCACGTCGTTACCCCGCGAGTAGTCGCTCAATCCCGTCGGCGCCGCAAAACGTCCACGATTCGCATGACCGCCGACCACAAGCCCTGTGCAGAATGCGCCGCCCATCAGTATCAAGACCACGAGACTCATGATGAGAACACTACTTGTGCGCGACAGATATCGTTTCGTTGGATGCGTCGCGTGCGAAACCGTCTCTTTTTTCTCAACCGCATGCGTTTGCGTGACGTCAGGTTGCTTTTCGTCTAATTCTGTTGTCATATAAATTCATCTCCTCCAAACCGCCCAAGTCTTTCCCGAGCGCTACCGTTGCTCATTAGGTAGGGGAGGAGCGCGGCGACGACACCTCCCCGTCAGTAAACAATAGGCTCACTTCCTGACAGAAAGCTGAAAGACATAACGATTATGCGTGGAACGCCTATTCGTCACGCATGTCACGGATCGGATTACGCTGGATATTCGCCGCGATTGGCACAGAGGCCCCGATTAGCGCCGCGACCAGAACGGTCACCGATATAATACCCAGATCATACGGCTCAAGACCGTAGAAAACGAATGGTTTCGACAAATCCGCAACGTTGAAGAGCAGTGCCATATTGACGCCCGCGTCGGGACCATACTTCGCGTTGACGATAAGCGCAGCGCCAAAACCAAGGGCCATCGCAATCAGTATCATCAGCACCACCAAATACAGTGTGTACACCAGGTAAATCTGCGCGATCATCAACCGCGTTGCGCCCGTTGCCCGAAATACCGCCGTCTCTTTGCGCGCATCGGCGATAATACGCCCGATCATACCAATCAAGATGACCGAAGCGATAATCGCCACGCCGATCGCCGCCCAGAGTTGTATCTGACGGAAGCCTTGCTTAAAATCATCGATTGCCAGGCTCGCCGAGCCAAACGTCCCAAGCGTAAAGCTCGTCCCGTCCGCCGAGCAGAGAGGTAGCTTCATGTTACTATCCGGCGCATACCCACCGTACGGTTGTCGGCAGGTCTTGGTTTTTAAGACGGTTCGCGCCGTCTCGGCAGTAGAATATTCTGCGAAATAGCCCTCTTGCGAGCTAGCGATTGTCACTGGCGCACGTTTGAATATATCCTGCGCCGGCACGGACGCAGCCTCGACCGACATCGGACTTACCCACCGCGCGCCAAGCGAGGAAGATGCGATAGTCGCAATAATCCCCAACGCATCGCCCTGCGCCGAAGAGTCGGCGTACGGAGAATCCTGGGTAACACCGACGATCCGGAAGGTGAGCAGGCTACTCGCGGCGTCGACCTTGCCAAATTGACGGTCGAATTGGTCTTGTCGCTTCGCGTAATCTTTCTCCCAAGCCCCACGCGTATCGCTCGTCACCACCGGGGCTGCACACAGCGTTTGCGACGGCACGTAGATGAGGCTCGGTTTGACATACCCCGCTTTGCTCGATTCCCGTTTGATTTGTTCTTGCTGCGAAACGGCATTTTGATAATCAGTCTCTGCAGTGGCGTTACGATAACACACCTGAAATGTCTTGCCGGCGATGTCGCGACGAACCTGCTCGAGACGAGCTTTTTTATCCGTTGCCGTCGCGTCCGTGGGCAATTTTGTCAGCTTGAGCACTTCTTGCGCAGCCGAATACGTCGTCACGATTGGAATGCTTCCGTCGCTGCCAATTTCCAAGTTTTGCCCCTTAAGTACAAACGGCTGCAGTAGCTCACGGTCGAGCAAGCTCCATTCGCTCGTCATCGTCTGTAGCCCTTTTTGGTTTGAGCCAACACCATAGCCAAAACTATAGGCGCCAGAATTGTTTGCGTCTGTCTGCTCAGCCCCATCCTTGATGAGTGTCAACGTAGGCGAGTCGCTTCGCTCGGACGTACGCGAGAGGCCACGATAAAAATGCTCCGCCGTCCCCACCTGAGTCTTGAACTTGTCAAAACTAAGCCTGTTTGGGTTCACTGCCTGCTTTTCGATGAGTGCCTGACGGGCGAACGGCGACGTGAGGTTGAGCCTTTTGTCATTAAACTGATCGGTCGTCGTCGCTTTCTTGCTCATATCGATCGCCATTTCGTCAAACTGAATGTTCAATTTTTTCGCTGCCGCTTTTTTGGCTGCCACATCGTCTTTTTCGAGCTGCTCGGCACGAACAATCAGCGCTTGGTCGGCCATTACGCCATCTAGGCTGCCGAAGTTCTGATATGTCCCCGTGACGATATACCGATTCGCAAACCCTTCTTTCGAGAACGAGTCCATACTGTTCAGCGTGCCGCTCACCACAAGCGACCCAGCAACCAAGATCGAAAACAGCAGGCTGGACGTCAGCAATGCGAAAAACAGCCGCAATTTGCGCGTCTTGAGCTTGGTATAGGCCAGCATCAACGCATCACTGGGGCGCATCATGACACGACCTTTCCGTCGCTCAAACGGATCGTCCGGTCCATCCGAACCGCCAAGTTCTCGTCGTGCGTCACGACGATGACGGTCGTCCCATAATCGCGTCGCACCTGCGCGAACAGGTCAAAAATCGCCTCGGCGTTCTCTCGATCGAGGTTGCCGGTCGGTTCGTCCGCCAGCAGGATTTTCGGCCGGTTGACGAGTGCCCGCGCGATTGCCGTCCGCTGGATTTGCCCACCAGACAGCTCTTTGGAATAATGCCGCAAGCGATCATTCAGCCCGACCGCCTCGGTCAGTTCGCGTGAGATCTCGTGACGAGTGGCGCGCTTTACTCGGGCGAACATCGCCGGCACCTCGATATTATCGCGGACGTTCAAAAACGGTTGCAGATAAAAAGATTGGAACACGAAGCCGATTTTTTGCCCACGATACCGCGATAATTTCGCATCGCTCATCTTGCCAAGGTTGATGCCATCCACTGTCACCGCCCCGCCCGACGGGCTATCGAGCCCGCCGATCAGTTGCAGAAGCGTACTCTTGCCGCTTCCGCTTGCGCCAATCAGCGCGACCATCTCGCCTTGGCGGATTTCAAGCGACACGCCCGCCAGCGCCTCGACCTTTGTTTTGCCTAATTTGTATCGTTTTGAAACGTCATCCACCCGCACGACGACCGGTTGATCCGACACATCAGGAATCGCCGCCGCATGGTCGGCGTTGGACCGCTCCCGCTCCGCCCTGAGGGCATGCGCGTCCCGGTTAATTGCCTCGATATTCCCACCATAAACGTCAAGCAGGCGTTCGAGTAAATACCGCTGCTTATTCATGGTGTAAGTATAACCACAATCGGCGCCGATATCCAGCGCATTTTTTTAACTATCAAGGTCACGCCGATGCGCGCAACGAATCAATCGCCGCCAATATTTGATCGACGCGCACCTGCACTTTATTGAGCCCATCGCCGTCATAGTAACTTGCCTCAGGATTGTCGCCAATTACTCGTGGTAAGGCGGCCCATTCCATGGATAAATTATGCGCCAACTGCTCGCGACTCATCCTGCCATTCATATAGTCGCGCACGCCCCGACGCTCGATTAGACGGATAGCCAAACGGTCTTGCAGGGCCGCGTCAAATCGCTCACTCTCGCTTATTTTCATCTCGCGGACAAGACCGAGCAGCGTCGGGCGGATGAATTGGTATTTGCCCACCGCATTGCTCGGATTTCCCTGTTGCACATACGTCGCTTGCCACGCCAACACCTGTCGCATGGTCATGGTCGTAAAATCAATCGACACATTGCCCGCGTTGCCATAATACGCGTTATAATTTCCCTTGCTTTCGCCCGCGGCGATAACATCGAGCAGCGCCGTATAATTCGCGTGTTGCATAGTCCTCCCCGAGACGCACAGCGCGACGACCAACGCGGTCGCGCCGGCCATAAGCACATAGCGCCAAACCTTGCGACGGTTTTTGCGCTTCGCGAAGTAGTTCGCGGCCCGCTTTAGCCGCCGATACGCCTTTTTGATAGTATATCTTTTCGCGCTCATGCTTGTTTCTATTTTATCGTGAGCACGCTCATTTGCGAAACTCAGCGCTTTCGCAACACAAACGCCGTCCCGAGCGACACCGCCGCGACGAGCAGCAACAGCACCACGGCGATCATGCCCATAACCGCATTCAGCCGCACATCAAACACCGATGCAAACCCAACTATCACCGCCAGCGCAGCGGCAAGCATGGTGATAATATAGTGCGCCCGCCGCAGCTCCGCGATCGCCACCGCACCCTTGATATCCTGCGCCTTTTTTGGAAAATGCTTATTCATACCCCGATAATACCAAACAAACGCCCAAAGCCCCTAGTATTCGACTCGCTCATTTCACGCCGTCACCATCACTTAGATTAATGTCAAGCGTGTCGAACCACTCCAGATATCGCAGAATAGCGCTATCGCCCGCCTGCTCATTCCCTATTTTATGGATTTCCTCCGCCAGTCTATCCGTCACTTCATTATGAGCCAGACTCTCGTCATTCCTCACTGTGACGCGCTTTTTCTCCAGTTTCTGCAGATCATTCGTACGCCCCGTCGCCTTGTAACACGCGTCCAACAAGTCGCCGAAGTTCTCATAACTTTCTGATATGCTCTCGTAGCTGTACGGTGGATTTTGCAAAAGTTTTTTTCGCCTCCGCACATCTAGTGTGGAAATTCCCTGCTCAAGTGCCACAATTGCACGCTCGTATTGTTTATGGTCAACGAGATACTCACCGATAGTCAAAAAACTTTCGCAATCATACGGTAATTGTTTCGCGAGAGCGACGAGCCGTTCTTTCAATACGGCCTCGCTTATCTTTGGAATCTCCGCAATGAGTGCGGGCACTGTAAATATCGGATCGCCCGTACGACTCAGTGCCAGCTCGCCAAGCTCGTCCGAGGCGCGTTCGAGCGCTATTTTCCGTGGTTTCATATCAGCGATTTCAATCGCCGCAAGAACAAAACTCGTACGGTAAGTAGCATATTCCACCGTGTCGTTCATCCATTGTCGCACGACCGCATCGCTTGCAAGGCGAAGCACGCGCACAAGAACGTTTGCGCGCACCCGCATATTATTCGTGCGCTTACTCTTTGTGACGGTATCATCGTGAAAACTCTCCACGTAGTCCATCGCCGCACTATGGAGAGTCTCCGTCCATACGACATCGGGCGCCCATCGATCGCGCGCCTCGTCAAGCAGCCCGCACACCGCATCGATGTGGTCGTCATTATTGTTGGTCAAATATTCAGCAAGATCATATTCACTGTCATAATGGTTCGCCATAGCGGCAAATGACTTCTGATCAGTAGAGACACCGCGCTTTAAGAACTCGTTGAGGAGTTGCTCGTCAGAATAACGAGCAATAACCTCCGCAGCCGGGCCCAGCCAGTCATGCAAGCTTTGCGCTCTCTCCCCTACTTCACCAGCTGCATTCTGCAGCCAAAAGGCATCATAGTAGCCTGTCTCCAGCAGTTCTTGTTGCTTCCACGCCATATCATAGTCTGGACACATTCGTTGGGCGGTCGTCAGCAACATCTGTCCATACGCCGTTTTGCCAAGCGCCAATTGGGCGATTGCGGCGTTGGTAATGAGCCGATACACGCTAGGTGTCACTAGGCGTTGCTCAAGCATAAGGGTAAACACATCATCATAGATGCGCGCCGCCTCTTCAATCTGGTTGGATACCATGCTTCTGTGCGCATCCTCTGCCCGTTGCATCCAGCCGTACGGATCAAACGTATCTATAACTGCATCCGGCGTGGTCCGTTGGTTGGCGCCAAGCCTCTTGACATGCGCGTTCCAGTAGTCGATGCCCGCCATCGCAAGTTGCTCAACTTCTTGCTCCGTGCCCGATATCAAACCGAACAAAACGCGAACGCCCACCGGCGGATACAGTGGCGTTGGCTCGCCAGCGAACTCCTCATCCAGCAGACGCATGATGGTTTCGGGACTAACAAAGCGATCGGCGCCCGTCTCGGCCATACGTTTTATGAGTTGCGCACGCGCCGCTTTTTTCGTCATCTGTTTGCGTTCCTGAAGCGGTTGCTTTTCGGCAGAATCATCAAGTCCAAGTTCGTGGCGAAGCGCCGCATAACCCGTCGTATCCCGTATCGTCATATGCTCTGGCAACGCTTCAATAAGCTGGTGCAGCAACGTTTCGTCCTCAAGAGTGAACGGAAGCATCGCCTCGTTCGGCGTGATGATTTCCCAATGCTCAACCTGCTGGCATACACGGAGCATCATCAACTGGCCAGCATTCACTTGCGACGCCAATGCGTACTCCCGTACGTGATACACGACGCCACTCCTCAAATCAATAAGCTCAATATTACCCGGCTTGATTTTGCCGACTTGAAATAGGCTGACAAAATGAGTGCGGACCATCTGGTCCAGACGCACATGTTGATCGCTTGATAGCTTTGGTTGCGAGGCTTGAAAATGCTCAATCATAGACTTGCCGTCGTGTCGATAATCAAACCAAAGCCAAGACGCGAACAGATCACTGCTATGCACGACAGAGTCGATATCATCGAAATGAGGGTTTTGCGGCTCATACGACGTTTGCAAAAATTCCCCAGCTACAGTATGAACCAGCTCTTCACCGAGCAAGTTCCATACATACGCATCAAGCCGATCACCGATATCCCTTAAAACACTCATGGTACGCCTCCAGATTAGGTTGCTCCTCTTAGTATATGACATGACACGGTCCGCCTGATGCCGACGCTGACCCACATGTACTCTGAGGAGGCGCCCTCAGACCCCCACCCTAGCTGCGCCCCGCAGCAAGACCACGGATTATAGCCCTTCAGACGTCCTGAGTGCGAGTAGACGATGTATCAGTTTGATTCGCCGTTCGAAGCCAGCGACCGTTTCGAAATCTATATGGGCGGCAGCATGTACCAATGTCTGGGCATATCTGATACGCAAAAAATAGGTCAGTAACTCAGGTTTGCTCCAATCGGAAATAAAGGTGTAGATACCCTCTATCAGATCCGTTCGCTCCGCGATCTGACAAACCATGATCATGTTCGCGATATCCCATTCTCTCGGTCCGATGGTAACGTGATCGAAGTCAATCAACGAAGCTTGATCTGTACCGTCAAAAACTACGTTCCGAAAATTTAAATCACCATGGAGCAATCGGTTAGATGATTCCGGCCAAATTGGCACAGCTCCTTGTTCGAGTAGTTGGACCAGGGGCAAAACCCGCCGATTATACATCACAGGTAGTTTTGATATCATTTCATGAAGCTCTGCAATCTC
Organism: uncultured Candidatus Saccharibacteria bacterium; assembly: GCA_964433265.1. GTDB lineage: Bacteria > Patescibacteriota > Saccharimonadia > Saccharimonadales > Saccharimonadaceae > Saccharimonas. The sequence goes on from CAYSQL010000021.1 coordinate 10,145, forward strand.
ATGGCTGACACTGAGGAAGCCGACGCTCGCTGGTGGCGGCGAGTTCCAAACACGCTCAGCCTCACGCAACCATGAATGCAGCATCTTTTCTGAAAACTGCGCTGGATTGCTCGTGACGCCTAACTTTTTGGTAACTAATGCTCGATTCGTATCATAAGGTATCACCTCGACAAAGCTTGCTGGATACATAAGCTTCATCAAGTCAATTTCCGAGTTGGATAAAGCGCCGATTTTAACGTACACGTTATCATCAGTGAAAATATCGTGGGCAGCACTAGGTACACGGCGAAAATCAGTCATAAATGCACTATAGCATACAAAAATACCACCAGTGACCGAACGGCAGCAGCTTCTTACTCACTGCGATAGAGAACGTTATAGCTCTAATTAAACGGAATTTAGCTATTTAGGCTATGGATTTTTCTAACGAATTTAACAAATTTCCAAGGTCAAGCCTATATTGTGATAGCTGCTCGTTCGTTGTATCGCGGCCAGACTCATAGATTCGCCAATACAGAAATACCGCCGCACCAAGCTTATCGAAGATCATCCATACATCCAGGCGCTCTTGTTCGATAACACCACCAGCGTCTTCATAACCATTAAATAATGCCTCTCGTTCGTCGGGTGTAATATGAACTCGCCATCTACCCTTGTTATACTCAATGTCATCATAGTAAATTGTTGAGAATTCTGCCATTGGATCACTAAAAGAAGATAGCTCCCAGTCAATAAGTGAAATGTCAGTGTTATCAATCAATACGTTACTTGGCGTAGCGTCTCCATGTATGTGTCAGGCTCCCCATATAATCAACACACAGTCTAAACCGGTTAGATCGTAATCC
>CAYSQL010000022.1:0-10835 GCA_964433265.1 uncultured Candidatus Saccharibacteria bacterium
TCACGGCGCTAAGCCTCGGTCGTGATTTTTACCTAAGTGATAAAAACTGAGTCGAGGGGATGCTATTATAGAGGCAGAGAAAGAAGCAACCATTGACTTTTTAAGTCTATAATGTTAATATATGTAGTATGTATAGAGGCAGCAAACCCCGAATTGTCCCCCTCCTGATCGCCGTCGTCGTCATCGGCTTGCTCATTGCCGGACTTGTTTCGCTTGGCCGGCTGATTTTCTTGCCAAATTCTTCGAGCAACCAACAGTCGAAAAGTGCCAGTCAGCCGGTGTTGCAAGATGAAGTACTTAAGACGACCGCCGACCGTAGTGTGCGCTACACGGTGCGTGGTTCGCTGGTGGCGGATGAAAATTTCCGCTCCTACCAGATTACGATTTCACCGACCGAGCGGACAATCGTTGAATACAAGGGTTACTTGAGCGACGTGACAAGTACGCGGACGTTTGGTAATAATTTTGCGGCGTATGATGAATTCGTCCATGCGCTCAGTAATGCTGACATTGGCAAGACGCGCTCAATTGGCGATGATGATATGCGCGGGGTGTGCGCGACGAATGGCCGACTTTACCAGTTTGAAACTCTCGCTGAGGGAAAGACGACGCGCTCGATTTGGACGTCAACCTGCTCTGGTTCGCCTGGCACGATGACGGCGAAAATCAGTCAGGTGCATGCATTGTTTGTCAACCAAATTCCTGATTTCAAGCCAATGTTCGACAAAGTTTACTAGATCATCCAGATAGCCCGTATAATAGAGACATGATACGGGCTATTATTTTTGACTGTTTTGGCGTGCTGTATGGCGGTAGTCTCGAATATTTTACGAGCCTCGCGCCGGCGGGTCGCACTCAAGAGATAAAAGATTTGAGCCAGGAAAAAGATTACGGGTTTATCACGTATGAGGAATATGTGGCGCGGACGGGCGAGGTTATTGGCAAGACTGCGGATGAGGTGATCGCTATTATGCGCGAGAAGCACATTCGCAATACGGAGCTTGTGGCGTACTTGCGCGAGCTGAAGCGTCGCTACAAGATTGGTCTGCTGAGTAATGTGGGCGAGAAGATTATCGATACGCTATTTACTCCTGAGGAGCAGGTGGAATTATTTGACGACGTATTCTTGTCATATAAAGAAGGGGTGGCGAAACCAAATCCGGCGGCATTTACCCTTATGGCCGATCGTCTCGGCGTGAGTGCGGGGGAGTGCGTGATGATAGACGACCTCGCGATAAACTGTGAGGGCGCGGAAGTTGCCGGCATGCAGGCGGTGCAATTTGTCAGTAATGAATTGGTGCGCGAAAAGTTGATGCGGATTTTACAGCAGAATACTTGACATATTCATAAGCATCATTCATAATCTTACCATCACGTACAATATCACCACTAAAAGGAAGACAAAAAGAGATGAAACAACCCATGAAATCGGCTCTGACAATTGGTACGGGCGTCATCGTTGCGACTGGGTTCGTTCTCGCGCCGGCGGTTGCCAGTGCCGCGAACAGCCCGGCGAGCACGACGATCAATGCAAATATCGCCTCGACAATTAGCATATCAACGAGCGGCACGGTCACGCTCGCAATCACGCCGACTGGTTCTGGTTCGGCAAGTAGTGCTTCGGACACAGTGACGGTGAACACGAATAATGCGCTTGGCTACAAATTGCAGCTAGCAAATGCCAGCGCTACTGTCGGGACGCTAGCAAACGGCGGTAACTCACTCGCCACCGCGTCGGGAACATTCGCTTCTCCTGCGGCGCTTGGCAACAATACATGGGGCTATCGCGTGGATGGCGTCGGTACCTTTGGCGCCGGTCCGACAAGCGCGCAGACGAACGCCGCTTCGTTGACGGGTTTGTGGGCGAAGGTGCCGCTCTCTGCGTCGCCAGATCAACTTAAGAATACTTCGACGACGGCAACCAACGATACGACGACGGTATGGTATGGCGCAATGGCTGACACGACCAAGCCGAACGGTACGTACGCTGGTACGGTGACGTATACGGCAACGACAAACTAGGGAAAACGTGCGAACGCAACCAAATACCCACATTCGCTTATTGACAGGACTTCTCGCAGTCCTGTCAATTACTACTGTATTGTCTCCAGCGGCATTGGCAGATAGCCTCTCCGAGAGTATTACTCTTTCACCGGTTTCCGGGCACTATTCGGTCAATGCCGGGTCATCGGTGCAGGATGCGGTCACGGTATTGAACGACGGGCAGACGGCGTACGATTTTGTCGTCTATGGCTCGCCCTATGGAGTCAAGGATATACAGTATTCACCGGATTTTACGACGCAACAGCAGAATGCGGATGCGTATAAGTGGCTACAATTCCCCCAGGCGCGTTGGCATGTCGATGTGCGCCAAACGGTAAAAGTGCCGTTTACTGTGTCAGTACCAAAAGACGCGTCACCAGGCGGGCACTATGGCGCGATTTTTGCTGAGGTGCAGCCGGCGGGTGGGAGTGCGAATAGCAGCGTTCTCCGCAAGAAGCGGGTTGGGATGATTCTTTACGTCAATGTCAATGGGATGTCGCGAGTGGCGGGGCGGACACAATCGGTGACGATTGATTGGCTGCAACATCGCTCACCTCTACAGGCGAATGTCACTATCGGCAATAGTGGCAATGCGGATTTTCAGGCGAAACAATCACTGACGGTTGCTGACGTGTTTGGGCGAACGATTTATCAGAACACGCAAGAGGCGACGGTCTTGCCGGATCGTCCGCGTAGCGTGCCGTTGGAATGGTCAGGCGCGCCTTGGTTGGGTGTTTACAAAGTCACGGTTACTTCGACGGTGCTCGATACGACGACGAAGAAGTGGTCGTATGTCCTGATGGCGCCAGTGTGGTTTCTCGTTCTGGTGGTGTTCGGGTGTGGCGCCGGGGTGGTCTATGCGATTCGCGGTCACAAAGTCCGTCGCTAGTCGATATGGAATTGCGGCGGTAGTCGGCCTGAGTCTGATAGTGTTGTTTGCGGCGCCGGGCGCATTTGCCGAATCGGGGACGACGATATCGACGGAGATTTGTGGCCTGAGTCAAACGGCGCACATCGTTATCGTGTCACCCCTACCAAATACGAGCACTGATCGGCAAACAGTTTCGGTGACAGGTGAGTTGACGCAAATTACACAGTTGACCGCCTATGTCGACGGCCATTTTAGTGAAGTGATTCCGATTGATAGTCATGCGACGACCTTTACGTATCAGTACCTGCCGCCAGTGGGGCAGCATACGTTGCGGCTTGAGGGGCAAGACCTTTGCCAGCGGACGACGCCCGTCGCGGAATTGGTTTTGACGTACGACCCTACGCTGCCGCCGACGCCAATCACTGGTCCGACGGCGACGGAGTCGCCTATCACATCGGCGCCTGTGGGCACGCTCGAGCAGGCCTCGGCGCCAACCTCGCCCCTTGATAATTCGAATGTGGGCAACACATTACTCCCTAGTTTGTTGCAGCCGATTGGGAGTGGAATAACTGATGCGCTCCTTGGACTTGGCATCGTCTCGACGAATCCGGCTGAGTCGACGCGGATGGCAACGCGTTTTGCGTTGATGACAACGGGGGTGTTGGTGATTGCCTTCGCGGGCGGGGTCTTGAAACTGGCGGCCTGTGTGCTCCCGGTGGCCGTTAAGGGCGGAATTATTTCGGTAGTCCCATTGTGGGTGATAGTGCGGGCGCGATTACTCGTGGGAGCGGTTGGCGTTGTACTGATTGTCGTCGGCTTTTTGCTCGCGGGATAACAGGATTTGTTATACTGGATGATGATGAAGGGGAAGGAAGTCGTTGTTATTGTTGCCGTTGCGATTGGTGTTGCAGGGCTGTTTGCCGAACAGGCGGTAGCGGCGCGTTTTACCTCAACGAGCTATATTATCGATGCGAGCGTCGCGAATGGATTTGGCGGTCAGGACGGTTCGACCAACTACAAGCTTGTCGGGAGCGGCGGCGAGAGTATCGTCGGAACCGCAACGAGTTCGAGCTACCGGATGGGAATGGGGTACACGGCGCAATTGTTGACGTCGATTCAGGTGAATGCGCAGCAGTCGTCGGTGACGTTTCCGACATTAACACCGGGCGCGCCACAGACGGTCGGGCTAGGGGTGACGGTACAGACGGATGCATCGGGCTATCTGCTGGCAATTTCACAGGATCGTGATTTGACAGATGCGGCGAGTCATACGATTCCAAAAATCGCAGGAACAATTGCGTCGCCGGTGGCATGGATAAATGGGACGACAAAAGGTCTCGGCTTTACGGTGACGAGCGCGACGGCGGGCGTTCCAGCGAAGTGGACCGGTCCCAACTACGCGGCGATGCCAGACAGCGCGTCGCCAACGGTATTTTATACGCGCAGCGGCCAATTGAGCGGCACTGACACGGTTTCGCTGACCTACAAGCTCGATACGGCGACAACGCAGACCTCGGGGAGCTATTCGAACACTGCGACGATTATAGGGACGATGACACCATGAAATGGAGCGTGGTAGTGGTGATGGCGGCCTTGGGGGCGGCTGCTTGGTTTGGGATGCCAGCTCAGGCGATGACGTCGGTAAAAATCCAGCCGTTGCTGTACCACGATGCGCTTGGTGCAGGAGAGAAGAAATCGGGGTTTGTCGATGTCTCAAATCCAAATGACGCAACGACGACGTATCGTTTCTCGGTACAGGCGTTTCGGCAGATAGCGGATGATGGGACGTTACAGTTTCGCGATGACGAGCAGATTGCCAGTGGTATCCACCTAGATGTAACAGAGGCGCAGCTCGCCCCAAAGGACGTGTTGCGATTATATTTCGTCCTGGATGGCGCAAAATTACCGACTGGTGATGTGTTTGCAGCGATTATGGCTACCTCTGTCCCAACGAGTGGGACAGGAACAGCGGTGAGCGTGCGGGCAGGAACGTTGTTTGTGCTGAGCAATGGCACGCCCGCGTCGCACGTCGCAGAGATTACCGAATTGACGGCGTCGCGGTTTCAATTTGGTGACGGCATGCGGATGCAGCTGAGGATACACAATCCGGCACCAGAGAGCCAAGCGACGGGCTTTTTTCCTACGATTCACGTGTCGGCGTGGCCGTTTATCGACAAGGACGTAGAGGGGCCGCTCGTCTTCGCAGGGCGGACACGAACGGTAACAGTGAAGTATCCGGGCAATTACGCGGGTATCGTGCGGCTACGCGTGGGGGCGGGGGCAAATGAGCAGTCGACTATGGTTGTCGTCGTGACGGGATGGTTTCGTTGGGCGATACCGCTCACCGTGGTGGTTGTTGGCGTAGTGATGTATAAAATACTACGAAAACGTCGTCGTCGAACTGCACGGTGAGCACCAGGGCGGCCGGCTGCTCTACCGGATATTCTTGGGAAAAATAGGGGGAGTGTACGGTGCCCCCCTAAGTATTAACATTCGGCGTCACACGCATGTTTTTCGTATGAACGCCGCTCGCTTGCCGACAGATGGCATAACCACTATAATAAATACAGCCCAAATTCTCTTTTGAGAAGTGGGGGTGTAAAACAACAAATAGGAGTGGTCAATAACGACGCACCATAAACGAGCGTTAGTGTTTTTCTTGCTACCCGCGATTACCGCGGCCGTGGCCTTTTTTGCGTTTTCTACTCCTGTTTCCGCCCTCCAGACGATTCCCTACAAAATGAACTTTCAGGGTAAGCTTGCCGATTCGAGCGGTGTGCCGCTTGCAAACGGTACGTATAACATGAAATTCCGTATCTATGATGCCTCGACGGCAGGGACATTGCAGTGGAGCGAGCAGCGGGCGGTTTCGGCTGGTACGGGGGTAACCGTGACGAATGGCGGGCTCTTCTCTGTACAGCTTGGTGATGTTGCGTCGCTGCCGGTGAGCATATTTACGAACCAGAATCTCTATTTTGAGGTCGAGCTGCCAACTCCTGCTACCGCCACTTGCTCGACGGCGAGCTGTGGAAGTTATACAGAGGGCGCCATGGCGCCACGCAATAAACTTGGTTCTAGCGCGTATGCCTTTAACTCTGACACGCTTGACGGCATGGATAGCACGGCATTTGCGGCCGCGACGGGTAGCGCTGGCTATATTCAGAATGGCACGTCGCGACAAACGGCTAATTTTAACATATCTGGCACCGGCACCGCCGCCACTCTTCAGGCTTCGAAGCTCGACACTTCGGCCGCGGGAACGTTGACGCTCGGCGGAACGAACGCCACGAGTATCACTATCGCGGATAGCGCTACCGTGAGTGCTGGTCTCAGCCTCACTCTTGCGGGCGGCGCCACAGGCACGCGGCCAGCGAGTCCTAGTGAGGGCATGATGTATTATGACACGACTACCAAACAACTCCTGACGTATAGCAATGGGAAGTGGCAGGCGGATAGTAAGACAGCAACAGTAGTCGTTGCGGCTGGTAGTTCAAGCCAATCCGCCAAGGACGGCGCCCAGTACGTCGGTAACGGCACCAATGACGATGTGGCGATTAACGCTGCGATTGCATCTCTGCCAGCCGGCGGCGGTACTGTTTACCTGATGGGCGGTACATACACCATTGCTAGTGAAATCATCGTTAACAAAAATTACACCATGCTAACTGGCGAAGCTTCGGCGCTGCTCCAGCGTGGCTTTACAGGCGGATCAGACAATGGTGTCGTTCACATTAGCTCGGGCTACTCGGAGTTGCGCGGCATCGAGATCGATGGAGTTAATGGCACCTACGGGGCAACAACAAACCATAACGTCTACATTCAGGATGAAAGTAATTATGTATGGGCTCCTCGCATCATTAGCAACTGGATACACGATGCCGGTGGTCAGGGTATCTACGCTCCTGCGGGAGTTCAGGTTGACGCAGCTGTCATCGAGGGTAACCACATTGAGAATAACGGTGGCGACGGTATGTGGTTGTATTACACAACAGGTTCACATATTACCGACAATACAGTGCGGACGAACGCGAGCAATGGTATCGACCTAGGTGCCAATAGTGTGGAGGACACTATCTCAGGGAATACCGTTAACGACAATGGCGGAGACGGTGTTGCTGTTAATGGTAGGTATACAACCATTACGAACAATATCTCCGACGGCAATGGCGCCGCCGCGAGCGGATCTGGTTTCGCTATCTTGAATTGGGATAATACGCTCTCTGGCAATACCGCGTCTTCCAATGACACGATTGGTATCTATGTGGCGGGCAGCCAGACTACGCTGACGGGCAATACTACCGAGGGAAACCATTGTGCTATTTGGGTCAATGGTGCTGATACTGGGGACAATAAGAACATTACGATTACCGGTAATACGATTTCGTTTCCAGCCGCGGAAGCTATTCTCGTGAGCGGTATCACTACTGCTGGTAATAAGGATATGCTTATTTCGTCAAATAATATAATTGGCTATGACAACTCGGCGCTGGGGAGCGCGGGCATCCAGCTTAATGCGAGCGCGGCAATCTCGGGTGTACAAATTACCGACAATAAACTATCCAATGAGGGTGGTAGCGGTTATGCGATTAACATCGGTGATTCTGCTATATCGGGTACCTATCTGTCTGGTAATGTGTTCATTGGCTCTGGTGCGAATGGCGTTAATGACTCCGGCACCGGTACCATCTACGCCAACCAACTCGACGCCTCCGGTAACCTCATCAACAAAGGCATCGGTAGTATGACCATCGGCACCTCCACCGTCAACGCTACCCTCAGTCTCCAAGGTGGTCTCGCTACCGTCCAACTTGCCGCTCCCTCAGCTCCAACTATCACCAATGCTGGTACTGCCGGTACCACCAGCTACAGCTATGCCGTCACCGCTCTGGATGGTACTGGTGAAACACTTGCCTCTACAGTCGGCTCAACTACAACAGGCAACAGCACTCTCTCTGCAACAAACTACAACACCATAACCTTCACCGAAGTCTCTGGTGCCATCAGCTACAAGATCTACCGTACTGCCAGCTCTGGTACACCAAGCACCACAGGCTACATTGGTACCGTTACCGCAGGCGCAGCATCAACAAACACCTTCAACGATACCGGCATTGCTGCAACCGGCTCAGTGCCGAGTGGGAATACAACGGGTGGGGCGACGATTGCTGGGGCAATCATGGGCGCGAGCAGCCTGACGCTCGGGACGAGTAGCGCAACGAACGGCGTGATGGTGCTGAACAACAATACCAACGCGAACAAGGTGACAATTCAGTCTGGTGCGACGGCTAGTAGCTTCACGCTGACGCTGCCGACGGCGCTTGGCGCGAGCGGTAGTTGTCTCAAGGACACAACTGGCGCAGGTGCGCTTGGCTTCGGCAACTGTATCAGCGGGGGCGTGTCACGCACAGTCACACTCGTTCCTGAATTTGCTGGCGGTGTTTTGAAGGCGTCGGGGAGCAATAATCTCGGGACGATGACTTCTGATTATGACAGCACGGCTCGACATAATTACTACTCGTGGATTTCGTCGCAGACGATTCTCAATAGTTACGATATCGTCGCGCGCAACCAGATTCCAAGCGAATATACCTCTGGCCTCGGTAACTTTAAGGTGTGGGTGTACGCGGCATCAAGTTCGACGGCGAATAACGACATCAAGGTGACGGTTCGCGACGGCTCTGGAACGGCCTGTGCAAGCTCGGTATCGATCCTGCCAGGGACGGCGGCAACCTGGACGCAGCAATCGGTGGCTTTGAGTGGCTGCTCGTTTGCGGCTAATGACGTGTTGACGATTGATCTCCAAGTCCTCTCACTTTCGAGTAACGAGGTGCGTGTCGGCGAGGTGAGTTATCAGTACACGAACTAACGAGCACTAAAGCTTATCCTTGCAAACCGAGAGGCCTGCTTGATCGTCGGGGAGGATGCGACAGTACCGTCCGAGATAGACGTCAAGAGTATTGATGAGGTTTCCCAGGTCGGCATCGTTATTCCAATAGCGCTGGCGCTCGCTGTAGATATCCATTTGAAATTGCGCGAGAGCAGGGAAATAGGAGAGGTCGCGACTTGCGTTGATGGTTTGTTGGAGTCGCAGCACCTGTTCGGGTAGTTGGGTATTGGGGTGCTGCAGATTCTTCATGACGGCTGGAAGCTGTTGACTGACTGCGGCGACTTGCTTGATATGCGTGCTTCTGATGGAATCACGTATAAGGGGGAGGGTTTGGTATCGCTGGGCGTGTGCGCTACTTGTGAGGAGCGGCTTGAGCACTGTCGTTGTGCTGACACTATCTCGAACGACACCGGTTAAGTCGTGGCAGAGGGCGGTGCTTTTTGCGAGATACTGTGTCGTCGCACTGTCGGGGCGAGCGGTCTTGGCGGCGGTAAAGTAGCCGGAGAGCGTGTCGCATTCGCGCTGTATGTCTTGCATGGCGGCGAGATACTGTGTTGTACCTCCTGCACTGTCATAGCGATCCGGGGTGTGCCCAAACGAATCGCGTAGGCTCTTGGTTATTGTGAGTAGGCGGGAGGTCGCGACGGTGCCGCCGACAGTAGGTGATGTGGTCTCGGGTGATTGTCGAAAGGACCAGAAGGCAACAAAAACCAAAAGACTAACCAGTATGGCCGCACTCACAATAAGCGCGATTTTGCGTGTACGTCGGGATAATGCCCGCCATCGAACGAGTAATGATTGCATACACTCTTATTGTACCGTACGCCGTTTGGTAGGTGGAGGCTGCGTTGCTCGGTCCTAAGCATATATGGTATAATTCTCGATGATAGAGATTCGAGGAGGGGCAAAAAACGTATGGAGAAATCTGATTCGAGGCCACGAATGGGCGGCAATGTGAGCCCGCGCAGTATGGATATCGCGTCCCGCGCCAACACTTCGGGCGCGCAATTAGCGTCGCAGCCTCAGTCCGTGCAGCCGGCGAAAAAGCCGACGCGTGCGAGGTGGTTTATTGGTGTGGCGATTATCGTTGTCGCCCTAGGCGCCATTATCGCGATCGTCCTATCGTTGCAGAAAAACAGCATTAACGGCGCTATTGATGCGAACGGATACCAAGCTGTTTTCTTAAATGATGGGCAAGCGTATTTTGGTAAGTTGCACATCTTGAATAGCGAGTATATGAAAATTACCGATGTCTATTTCATACAGGGGAAAGCTTCAGCGACAAATCCACAGCAGTCTTCGACAACTGTTAATACATCAAATATCGTTGAGCTTGTTCGACTCACGAATGCCGTGCACGGCCCAAAGGACGCGATGATTATTGATAAGAATCAAGTTTCCTATTTCGAAAATCTCAGTAGTGATGGACAGGCCGCGAAGCTTATTGCCTCGGACAAGGCGAAGCAATAAACCTTGGTTGAAGTAGTGGCAGCGCGTTTGCGGGGCAAGGGGGAGCGAATATGAGGCAATGGCAACGATGCGAGACTCGGCGACGAGTATATGGCGCACGACGAGCGCTGGTCGCTTCTTGGCTACGGCCTAATCGGCGACGGGCGGTGCGAGTGCGGGTGCTGCTGCTTGCTAGCTCGTTTACGATTCTCAGCAGTGTCTATATGCTTTCGGGTGTCGCGCAAGCGGCAGTACAGCTACGCGCGTCGAGCTCGGCGAGCACGGGTGATGTAATCGCATATCGTGCGTCGAGTAGTGGCAATAACGCGAACGGCAGTACCTCGCTCGCAATCACGATGCCAACGGGCGTCGTGCAGGGCGACGTTATGGTGGCGGCGGTGACGTTCGTTGGCGGTACGGGCATAACGATGACGCCGCCGACTGGCTGGAATCTCCTCCAGCGCCAGGATTCAACGACGACACTTGGTCAAGCGCTGTATTGGCGATCGGCGGGGTCGGGAGAGAGCGGTACCTATACGTGGACATTGTCGGCGACGCAAAAAGCATCTGGTGTCATCCTGGCAT
>CAYSQL010000023.1:0-10774 GCA_964433265.1 uncultured Candidatus Saccharibacteria bacterium
GTACCAGGGTTGCAGTCGCTTTACGGCGTGTCGGGGAGGTTTTGAGACTCAGGTATTTTATTTTTGAACGCGTGAGAGCGCGCGACTGATTTTGTCTGGGTAATTCGTAAAAACGGCGTCATACCCCTCGCGCTCGAGGGCGCGTGCCGTGCCGGGACGGTCGACCGTGTAGACGGCCGTGAAAAGGTCGGATTTTTTGGCGATTTCGAGGGCAAATCGGTGGAGATGCAAACGATGAAATGCGACGGCAGTGAGGTTGAGCCGTCGTGCGTAGGCGACAAAAACGAAGGGATTTTGGTCGTGTAGTAGTGATAAATTGACGCGGCGCGAGAGGCGGCGTAGCTCGATAAGCTCGCGAGCTTTGAACGACGAGATGAGGACATTATCCCAGTCACTGGTATGTTTGATGTAGTATTTTCGGAGAAGTTCGAGTGTCGCGAAGCCGCTCCCACGACTCTTGAGCTCGATATTCAGGATGATGCGGCCGAAATAGCGATCGAGAACTTCGCGCAAGGTCGGTATGGGCGAGCCTGCGGTGAGCTCGCGTAGTTCGGCGAGCGTGAGCCGGGCGACGGAGCGGCGCAGGTGATGTGTGCGCAGTAGCAGCGCGTCGTGAATGACGACGAGCTGGTTATCTTGCGTGAGGCGCACGTCGAGCTCGAGCATGTCGGCACCCGCTTCGATTCCTGCGTCAAAGGCAGCAATCGTATTCTCGGGCGCAAGCCCCCCTGCGCCGCGATGTCCAATGATAAGCATGAAATCATTGTATCACTTCTCCTAGCTCGGACGATTTGTTACACTAAGAAATGAATTAAACGGAGAGGAACGCCATGGCTGATTTTAATAAAGTGCTGACACCAGGAAATGTTGACGATGGACTGGTGAATACCGTTGTTGAGATATCGGAGGGCTCGCGCCTGAAGATTGAGTGGGACCGCGAACATGCGGCATTCATGCTGGACCGTGTGGAGCCGCGGATTTTTGCCAAGCCCTGCAACTACGGATTTATACCACAAACGCTCGACGAAGACGGTGACGAACTCGACACGCTCATCATCTGTCCGGAGCCATTACCCATGGGTGTGTGGCTTGAGGCGAAAATTATTGGTGTCATGAAGTTCGAGGATGACGGCGAAGTGGATGATAAGATTGTCGTCGTGCCAGCGGACAATCGAGATGACGGGGACGCGATTTCGTCACTTGAGGAATTGCCGCAGCTTGTCAAACAGCTTGAACATCATTTTAGTCACTACAAAGACCTCAAGAAACCTGGCAGCACGAAAGTGGTCGGTTGGGGCGACGTCGAAGAAGCAAAAACAATTGTCAAGCAGTGCATTGCGCGCTATAGTACCAAGTAAGTATTAACATTTTCAGGATTCTTACAAAGGAGAACCATGGATACAACTTATTCAACCTACTCAACGTCGTCGGCGGTGGATTCCGCTGGCTCCGTAGCTGGCTTGGCATTTGCCGGCGTCATATGGCTGTTCGATCTTGTCATTATAGTGCTGATGCTCATCGGGATGTGGAAGCTCTACGCCAAGGCGGGCAAGCCGGGTTGGGCGTCCATTGTACCGATTTACAATGCGGTCGTTATGTGCGAAATCGCTGGGCGTCCGACGTGGTGGGTTGTACTTTTGTTTATTCCGTTCGTTAACTTCATTATCATGATTTTGCTAACGATTGATTTCGTAAAGGCCTATGGGAAAGGGACGGGCTTTGCTGTGCTCGCCGTGCTCTTGCCTTTCGTTGCCTACCTGATTATGGCGTTTGACAAGGAGACGCGCTATGTAAGGGCGGGCGGTCCTGTGGCTGGCGGAGCGAATGGCACTTTGGCTGCTCCTGTCGCTCCCGTTACCCCTGCTATGCAGCCCCCGCAGCAGTATGCGCAAGTGCCAGTGGCGCCATATACGCAGCCACAGCCACCGGTTCAGCCGCAACAACCCGTTCAACCAGAGTCACCGGTTCAGCCTCCTACGCCACCACAGTTCTCGTAAGGAGGGGACGGAAAAATAGCCGACTGCGTCACGCCGGCTATTTTTTGTGGGCAGAAAATCGAGAGGGAGATTTCTTTTTGCGCTGGAATATCAGGCGCTCGCGTGCTTTGCGCTGCAAGATAGCGGCTGTCGCCGATAATTGACCGATCAACCCGCTACTACGGAGCTGGGCGCGGAGCTTCATACGGGCGTGGCTCGTGATGACATATTTGAGCCAGTCGGGCTTCGGTTTGGCGCTTTTTGACGTCAGGATTTCAATCGTGTCGCCATGCTTCAGCTTTTGGCTAAACGGAATCATCTTGCCGTTGACCTTGAAACCGCTGGCGTTTGCGGCGAGATCACTGTGGACGTGATAGGCGTAATCGAGCGGGTAGGCACCATCCGGTAGATCGTAAATGTCGCCTTTTGGCGAATACACGAAGATACGGTCTCCGAATAGGTCGACTTTTAGCGCATCGGTGTCAAATTTCTTTCCTTCCTTGAGACGGGCGGCGGCCTGCTGAAGGTTCTGAATCCAGTGGAGGTCGGCGGGCAACTCGGCAATTGTGCCTTTGATGTAGGCATCGGTCAGTTTTTGTTCGTTGTAATGGAAACTCGCTGCGAGTCCACGCTCGGCGTATTCGTGCATCTCCTGGGTGCGAATCTGAATCTCGACAATCTGTCCAGACGGGGTGTCGACGGTCGTGTGGAGGCTCTGATAACCGTTGGGCTTTGGTTTGGCGATATAGTCCTTGATGCGATTGAAGTGAGGAGTGTAGAGTCGATGCAGCTCACTCAGGACGAGATAACAGGAGGCGAGATCGTCCACGACAATGCGCAGGGCGATGAGATCGTAAATGTCGTCGATATTTGGCACGCGCTTCATTTTTTTGTAGAGACTGTAGACGCTCTTGACGCGGCCGTCGATCTGATGGGGGATTTTTTCGTCTACAAGACGTCGATCAATCTCGTTTTTGACGTTCTTGAGCTTGCGCTGGCTTTTTTTGACGCGGCTATCCATAAGGGCGCGGGTATATTCGTACTCTTGGGGCATAAGATAGCGAAAACTCAACTCCTCGAGCTGGACGCGGACTCGCCCCATATTCAGGCGGTCGGCAAGCGGCGCGAATACCTCGATAGTTTCGCGAGCGATTTTGACCTGCTTCTCCCGACTCTTGTATTGCAAGGTCTGCATATTGTGCAGGCGATCGGCGAGCTTGATGATAATGACGCGCACGTCCTGGCCAACGGCGATGAGGAGTTTAGTGAGATTGTCTTTTGTTTGTGGCAGATAGCTCTCGAGGTTGCGCATGCCGGCGCGTGCCTGGGAGACTTTGGTGACACCATCGACAAGAAATGCGACATCGCGACCAAAAAGCGTCTCAATCTTCTCGAGGGTCGCATCGGTGTCTTCGACCGTATCGTGCAGGACGCCAGCAAGCACGGTATCCATATCCATGCCCCATTCGACCAGAAATGTCGCAACTTGCAGGGGGTGAATGATATAGGGCTCGCCGCTTTTGCGGAGTTGTCCCTCGTGCATGGTCGTGGCGAAGTCGATGGCATGATCGAGCTCAAGCAGTTGATTGTCGCCATAGTGTGCAGAGGCCGCTTTGAGGAGCGTATCTTTCGTCATATTTCTATTGTACCGAGAGATCATGATTTACACAAAAGACGTCAA
Source organism: uncultured Candidatus Saccharibacteria bacterium (assembly GCA_964433265.1). GTDB lineage: Bacteria > Patescibacteriota > Saccharimonadia > Saccharimonadales > Saccharimonadaceae > Saccharimonas. The sequence goes on from CAYSQL010000023.1 coordinate 3,658, forward strand.
TGGTTTATACTGGAGGCAAATAGCTAACGCTTAGAGAATATAAGGAGTGGGAATGACAAAAGTACGAGTGGCAATCAACGGATTTGGCCGGATTGGTCGCAATGCATTCAAAATTGCTTTTGAGCGCGACGACGTGGAGGTGGTGGCGATCAATGATTTGACTGATAACGCGACGCTTGCCCATCTGCTCAAGCATGATTCGTCATATGGTCTCTACAGCCACGAGGTAACGGCCGAGGAGACTGGCATTGCGGTCGATGGCCGTTCGATTCGTGTGCTCGCCGAGAAGGACCCAGCCATGTTGCCGTGGCGCGAACTGGATATTGACGTTGTGATCGAGAGCACAGGTTTTTTTGTCAAGCCAGAGTTGGCGCACGCACATATTGATGCGGGTGCGAAAAAAGTCGTTATATCTGCTCCAGCCAAGGGTGATGGCGCGGATACAATCGTGCTCGGCGTCAATGACGATAAAATTACCGATAGTACCGAGGTTATTTCGAACGCAAGCTGCACGACAAACTGTATCACCCCGGTCATGGCGGTACTGGAGAGTCATTTTGGCATCGAAAAAGCAATGATGACGACGGTTCACAGCTATACGGCGAGCCAGCGTTTGCAGGATGCGCCAGCAAAAGATCTTCGCGAGGCGCGTGCCGCGGCTGAGAATATCGTGCCAACGACGACGGGCGCGTCAATTGCGGCGGCGAAGGCTCTGCCAGCGCTCGAGGGTCGGTTCGGCGGCCTGAGTGTGCGCGTTCCCACCCCTGTGGTCAGTTTGAGTGACATTGTTGCCGTGCTGAAGCGCGATGTCACGGTCGAAGAAATCAATGCTGTTTTTAAAGATTCTGCCAGCCAGCCGTTCTACCAGGGGATTCTCGCCGTGACGGAAGAAGAGCTGGTGTCAAGTGACTTTAAGGGCAACAGCCACAGCTGTATCGTCGATTTGCCGCTGACAAACGTTATTGGCGGCAACCTCGTCAAGGTAGTGGCGTGGTACGACAACGAATGGGGCTATAGCAATCGCCTGGTTGAACTCGTTGCCGATGCTGGACGAGCGGTAAAAAATAACGGATAGTCGAGTGGCAGCGAGACAGTCGCGACGGAAGCAGCAGCGAGGCTTCACAATTGCCGAAGTTCTCGTTGCCGTATCGGTCATCGCTATATTGGCAGCGGTGACCATTGTTGGCTATAACTTCGTCCAGCGGCGATCATCGGACGGTGCCGTGCAGCATACGTTGAGCGATGCCTTGCGGAGTCTGCAGGTATACTATGCGCTCAACAGGGCGTATCCATCGAATCTCGCCGATACTGATTACTCACCGCCTCTCTCAGTAGCGGTGGCATTTTACACTGACGCCGCTCAAACGCCGGTCTATTCGAATCTCACACCGGAACAAAATGCGCAGCTTTTCCTCAATGCCTGCAATGGCTATATGCCGATCGTCAGTGGTGGGGTGACGTACAATACGTCCTGTGCCTACGCTGGCAATAACGCGCATATCGCCGGACAAGTATCTTCAAACGTTATCATACACGGCCCGTCAATCGTCCAGAGTGATTTTATACTGACCTGCGGCCCAGCGTGTACAACGGCACAAAATAACATTCTCTCGACGTTTACGTCGCAAGGCGGCACGTTTCCACTAGCGGTGCCAAAATCGGGGAGTATTCTTCCTCAGCCGACGATGCAGTCGGCGGGGGCGGCGACACGTTTTTGCATCGAGGGGCGATCGCCACAGTTTGTCGACGTCGTCTATCATGCGACATCAGACAACCAAGGCGTCGAGGACGGTCCATGCGTCGCGGATCCGACACTTCACTATCCATGATTTTGCAACAGCACTTTACAGCGGTAGGGATGTTGCTTATACTTAATGCATGAAGATTTTTCTTGGCGCCGACCACGGCGGTTTTTATCTGAAGGAGAAGATAGAATTATATCTAGTGAAGCGCGGCTATACGGTTGAAGACGTCGGCGATGCCGAACTTGATCCAAACGACGATTTTCCGGAATTCGCACAAATGGCGGCGACAAAAGTATTGGGTGAGGATGAAAAAGACGATCCACGCGCGATTCTGATATGCACCGGTGGGCAGGGCATGGCGATGGCGGCGAACCGCTTCCGAGGTATCCGGGCGGCGGTTATTTGGGATAAGTTCGAAGCGCACGAGTGTCGCAACGATAACAATAGCAACATTCTGTGTCTCCCAGCGCGCGTGCTTGATGATGACGCCGAGCTTTGGAAAGACATTGTTGATACGTGGCTTATGACGCCGTTCGCGGGCGCGGCGCGCTATGCACGGCGTAACGCCCAGTTGGATATGTTCTAATGACGGTAATCGCGCCATGCATAACGGTCGAGACAGACGATGATTATAAAGCGACGATTGAACGCCTACATCCATTTGCTAAGCGTGTCCATATTGATTTGATGGATGGAGAGTTTGCTCCGACCTTTAGCGTTGGTGTTGATAAGTTTTGGTGGCCACAGGAGTGGGTGGTGGACATTCACGCCATGGTGGCGCGTCCCAGCATGTACGTAGCGGCGCTCATCGCCCTAAAACCGCATCTCGTGATTTTTCATGTCGAGGTCGAGGAAGACCTCATGCCTTCGTTGCAGCAACTTCGCCAGGCGGGTATCAAAGCGGGGGTTGCACTCCTTAAACCGACGGTACCCAGTACGGCGCGTGAATACATCGAATTTGCCGATCACGCTATGGTATTTACGGGTGATCTTGGGCATTACGGCGGCAAAGCGAGTTTGATGCAGCTGGAAAAGGTGCGGTTTATCAGGGCGATTCACCCTGAAGTGGAGATCGGCTGGGATGGTGGCGCGAATCCAGAAAACGCCTATAGTCTCGCGCAGGGCACGGTCGACGTCATCAATGTCGGCGGTGCGATAAATAGAGCGGACGACCCGCAAGGCGTCTACACGAAAATGGTCAACGAAATTAATAAACACGGGGTAATTTAGCAATTATGGGTGGGCAGCTAACGGTACGGCAACTTGAGCAAAAAGCAAATGACGTGCGCAAAAACATCGTGACGATGCTTGAGCACGCCGGCAGTGGGCATAGCGCGGGGCCACTTGGTCTCGCAGATTTAGTGACGACGCTGTATTTCGATATCATGTATGTGGATCCGGCGTATGTCGACGATCCAGAGCGTGATTACTTCTTCCTCAGCAACGGGCATTGCGTTCCCGTGCAGTACGCAGCGATGGCGGAGCGGGGATATTTCCCGAAAGAAGAGATCATGACACTTCGCAAATGGGGTTCGCGTCTCCAGGGGCACCCCGAGCGGACGCGTTTGCCGGGGCTAGAGAATACCTCTGGACCGCTCGGTTGTGGTATCTCGCAGGGGGCGGGTGTGGCATACACCCTACAGTATCTGGACAATCAGCGGCACCGTTGGGTTTACGTGGTGACGGGTGATGGCGAGCTCGACGAAGGTAATATCTGGGAAGCGGCGATGTTCGCGGGTAAATATAAATTATCGCAGCTCATCGTATTTATCGATCGCAACAACATCCAGATTGATGGACCAACCGAATCGGTGATGCCGCTCGAGAATCTTCGCGCGAAGTGGGAGAGCTTTGGTTGGCACGTGCAAGAGATTGATGGACACAATATCGAGAGTATTCAGGACGCGGTCGGCATGGCAAAAGCAATCGAGAATCAGCCGAGTGTCATTATCACGCATACCATTCCGGGCAAAAACGTCGAATTCATGGAGTACGACTACAAGTGGCACGGTATCCCGCCGAACGCCGAGCAGGCTAAGGAAGCATTAAAAGAGCTCAGGACGATGGGCGGAAAGATACGGGGCGAACATGAGTAAGTATCCACTAAATGGCGCGCTCCTCAGTGATACGCCCGATATCGAGCCGACACGCGCAGGCTTTGGCCGAGGACTGAGGGCGGCGGGCGAGGCGAATCCGAACGTCGTTGGGCTGTGTGCTGATCTCGTCGAGAGCGTGCAGATGCACCTCTTTGCTGAAGCGTTTCCCGAGCGGTATATCGAGACGGGTATTGCCGAGCAAAATCTCGTGACAGTTGCGGCGGGCTTCGCTCGTGCGGGCAAGATTCCGTTCGCGGCAAGCTACGCGGCGTTTAGCCCTGGGCGAAACTGGGAGCAGATCAAGACAACGGCGGCGCTTAATGAGCTACCCGTCAAAGTCGTCGGTGCGCATAGTGGCTCGACGGTCGGGCCGGACGGTGCAACGCACCAGATGTTCGAAGATATCGCCCTGATGCGCGTCATGCCACATATGGTGGTCGTGTGCCCTGGGGACAGTATCGAGGCAGAGAAAGCGACCCGGGCGATCGCCGAGCATCCAAGCGCTTGCTATCTACGCGTCGCGCGCGAGAAAACGCCGATTTTTAGCACGCCAGAGTCGCCATTTGAGATTGGCAAGGCGTATGTGCTACGCGAGGGTAAAGACGTGACGATTCTCGCGACTGGCATCGAGACACCGTTCGCGCTCAAGGCGGCTATGCAACTTGAGGATGAGGGAATATCCGCGGAAGTCGTCCACGTGCCGACGGTCAAGCCGCTCGACCACGAGACGATTATCGCATCGCTGCGCAAGACAGGGCGTGCGGTGAGCTGCGAGGACGCACAGGCGGCCGGCGGATTTGGCGGGGCGATCGCTGAGCTGCTTGCTGACGAAATGCCCGCACCGCTGCTACGGATTGGTATACCGGATCGCTTCGGCGAATCGGGCGCACCGCTTGAGGTGCACAAAAACCTCGGTCTTGCCGATGATACAATCGCGGCGCGCACTAAGGAATTCGTGGCGAATCGCCCGCAGTACAAGCCGGGATTTTGATCGGAGCGTGTCGTTTACCTGTGGTATAGTAGGGCTATGAACGACGACGAGTTTACCAAGCTATTCAAGTATATACAGGATATGCGCCAAGAGATGAACGAGCGGCTTGACGCGACGGCGTCGCAAGAATCAGTCGATCAAATCCATACCGTTCTCGATGGTATTATCGACCGTCTCGACACCGACGAGACGGAGCGTACCGCGCATGCTTCGCAGCTTACTCGCCATGAGCACTCTATCGATAGCCTGGACGGCCGGGTAGCAAAGCTTGAAGCGCGGGCGACGTAGAGCGTAGGCTGGGACATCACGGTGGGCGGCCGAACTACCGCGATATAGTGTCTGTGATTGTCTAGACGCACGTGTCTGCAGTGTAGTATCATATGGCTATGAAAGACGACGAATTTACGAAGCTATTCAAGTATATGCAAGAAGGTTTCGCTCAGATGAACGAGCGTTTTGAAACGATGCAGGATTCTATTGATCAGCTACGGGGCGTCGTTGATGGCTTGGCGGGTCAGTACAATACCGACCTTATCGAGCGTACCGCGCATGCTTCGCAGCTTACTCGCCATGAGCACTCTATCGATAGCCTGGACGGCCGGGTGACGGTGCTCGAAGCGCGGACGACGGCCGGCTGATTCGTAGGCCGGCCACACCTCGGGTCAAAAAACCTTTCACATCTCTTGCACTTGCCCGGGCACTCGTAAATAACCCGAGCTATATCGTGGCCGATGAGCCGACCGGGAACCTCGACAGCCAGTCGGGCGATGATGTGATCGAGCTGTTGCGCTACTCAAACCAGACGTTGCGACGGACGGTTATCCTTGTGACGCACAATCCAGCCTATTTGCCGGTCGGCGATCAATTACTGACGATGGAGGACGGTGTCGTGCGCGTGGCGGCAGGTTCGGACATGCAGACGCTCGTGACGGGTGTGCTCACGGACTTTACTGATCGCATGAAACGCTGGGCGCGTCCAGGAGGGAAACAATGACAGACAAACCGCCGGTGATGCGAGGGCGATGGCGACTGCGCATTCGTCTGCCCGCGTTGGTGCATATGGCGTTTGCGAATGTACGGGCCAAGAAACTTCGTAGTTTCCTCACGATGCTCGGTATCGCGATTGGGACGGGATCGGTATTTTTGCTCGTGTCGTTTGGGATTGGATTGCAGGACCTCGTCGCGACGCAGGTGTCTCAGGGGCAGTCAATCAACACGATCGACGTTACCACCGCTGGTTCGCGCACATTGCAAATTGACGGGAGCACCGTAAAGGATATCGCCACCATCCCACAGGTCAGCGCTGCCGGGGGCTATTTCGCAAAAGCCAGCAAATTGACTATTGGTGGCGCGACGGCAGATGTCGTCTTGTATGGTGTCGACGAGTTGTATCTCGCGAGCGGGAATTTTACCCTCAGTGCCGGAAAGATGATTGATCTTGGCAAAACGAATCAAATCGCCCTGAGTGCGTCGATACTCGAGGCTCTAGGGGTGACGGATGCCAAACAGGCGGTAGGAAAGGTGGTGGACGTGTCGATGCGGCGTGACGACGGCACCACTGCGACCGAGAAGTATACGGTATCTGGCATTGTTTCCTCAGGGGCAAGCACGGAGGCATTTGTGGCGCCTGCGATTTTTACCGCTGGCACACCGCAGGGAATGGCGGGCATAAAAGTGCTGGCGGACAATCGTCAGGCGGTGACACAAATACGTCATTCAATAGAGTCGCGCGGATATACGACGACGTCGCCGCTCGATACGCTGAATCAGATTGATCAGTTCTTTCGGATTTTTCGCATCGTTCTGGTGGGCTTTGGAGCGGTGGGCATGCTAATCGCGATCCTTGGCATGATCAATACCCTGACAGTGTCGTTGCTTGAGCGGACAAAAGAAGTCGCCCTGATGCTTGCACTCGGCGCACAGGCTCGCGATATGCGGCAACTATTCATCGTCGAGGCGGTCATTCTGTCGTTGCTTGGCGGTATCGTCGGCATTATCGGCGCACGAACCGTGAGCGGCATCGTTGACGTCGTGCTGAACCAGCTGGCACATGGCCGCGGAGCGACCACGACCTTTACGGTCTTTGCTGCGCCGCCATGGCTTATACTCGTGTCGTTGGCGATCATGGCCGGCGTCGGCTACGTCGTTGCGTTTCTCCCGGCGCGTCGTGCCGCCCGCGTTAATTCAATTGAGGCCCTGAGACGGGAATAAAATGAAAACGGCCCACCGAATGGGCTCAAGCTGAATCGAAACTCATATTGAGTCGATTCGGCGGGCCGTTTTCG
>CAYSQL010000024.1:0-10390 GCA_964433265.1 uncultured Candidatus Saccharibacteria bacterium
AGTATAGCAAATTTCAAGCTTTTCCTCAAGTCGCGCGCGGACGTTGCAAATTCCACGTATTTTTCACATATTTTCACGTATTATCATGATATTACGTAAGCAGTAATGCAAACGAAAGGAGATAACTAGATGAAGCTATCGACAAAAACCATAACATCGCTGCTCGTGGTGACGACCGTCGCTGCGGCGGTGCCAGGGATCAGCACCTTTGGCCGGGATAAGAGCCGGCACGAGTCGCAATTCGACCGACTGCTCCAAAAACATGACCGCAAGGGTGAGATTCGCGCGGACATCCTTGGTATGGCGCCAGAGGAATTTCGGCAGCAGCGCAAGAAGAAATCATTTGAGCAAATTGTCTCAAGCTGCGGCATGAGCCGGCGCGCGTTTCGCGTGGCGCTTATCGGCTATCTGCGTAATGAGCTGCGCGAGCGAGGCTGGTCGGCGGCGCGCATCGACTCGTACATACAGGGGCGCTCGGCGCGCATGGCGGTCGCTTAGGATTCGTAGCTAAATACCAGGTAATGGACATACGCTAGTTCTATGAGTACACCAGAACTAGCGTATTTTTGTTACCTTGAGCGCTATCAGTGGTGGCACAATATCAAAATAAGATAATTTCAAGAGTTGACACGCTATGGGTGACGACATATATTGATGGTAAGCACTATATATAGTGTCCGAAGCGCTCTCGCTGGGAGGTGGGGCGTACAAAATCAACAATAAAAACACCGTGAGATGTGAGCTCGTCATCGAATGACGCTCTGTTTCGCATGCCAACAAATATAAGGAGGGGTATGTTTCAGACAATTAAGAAGCGCGATGGGCGACGGGTAAAATTTGATATTCAAAAAATCATGTCTGCAATTGAGCGTGCGGGACTCGAGACAGAGGAGTTCGGCGAGGAGGTGGCTTATGCGCTGGCTCAGAAAGTGGTCGCAAAAGCAGAGCAGGTGATGACGAAAAAAACGCCAACCGTGGAAGAGATTCAAGACATTGTCGAGGGCGTCTTGCTCGCATCAAAGTACAAGAAAACGGCAAAGGCCTATATTATTTACCGCGATCAGCATGAGAAAATTCGGGAAATCGCTGATGGTGCGCATGTTGATTTGATTGACCAGTATTTGTCGCGGCTGGACTGGCGCGTCAATGAAAACAGCAATATGGACTATTCGCTCCAGGGACTGAATAATTACATTTCGAGTGAGGTGAGTAAAACCTATTGGCTCAACAAAATCTACAGCCCGGAAATTGGTCGATTGCATCGGAGCGGGGATATGCATATTCACGACCTGAATCTGGTGAGCGTGTACTGTGTCGGCTGGGATTTGTCAGATCTCATTCAGACGGGATTCGGTGGTGTCGCGAATAAGGCGGCGAGCAAGCCGGCGAAGCATTTTCGTACGGCACTTGGGCAAGTGGTGAATTTCTTTTACACACTGCAGGGCGAGGCGGCTGGGGCGCAGGCGTTCAGTAATTTCGACACGCTGCTCGCGCCGTTTATTCGCTACGATAAATTGTCGTACAAAGAGGTGAAGCAAGCACTGCAGGAATTTGTATTTAATGTTAACGTGCCAACTCGTGTCGGGTTTCAGACGCCGTTTACGAATGTGACACTCGACCTCGAATGTCCATCGCACATGGCGGGAAACCCGGTGTTTATTGGCGGCGAGATGAAAGACACGAACTACGGGGAATTCCAGGATGAGATGAATACCTTTAACAAAGCGCTGCTTGAGGTGCTGTGCGAAGGTGATGCGAATGGGCGCGTGTTCACGTTTCCGATTCCGACCTATAATATCACTAAGGCGTTTGACTGGGATAACCCGGTGATCGAGAACCTGTGGGAGGCGAGTGCGAAATATGGTATTCCGTACTTTAGTAACTTTGTAAATAGCGACATGGATCCCGAGGATGCACGCAGTATGTGTTGCCGACTGCGGATTGATAATCGCCAGCTCGAATATCGCGGCGGCGGGCTGTTTGGTTCGAATCCGATGACGGGAAGTATCGGGGTGGTGACGATGAACTTGCCGCGCTTGGCGCTAAAGAGCGCGTCGGAGGAAGAGTTTCGCGCAGGGCTCGACCATTTGATGGAGAAGGCGAAGGAATCGCTCGAGGTGAAGCGTAAGACACTCGAGCATCTGACCGATATGAATTTGTATCCGTATACGAAGTTTTACCTGCGGGATATTCATGCGCGATTTGGCGAGTATTGGAAAAATCACTTTTCGACGATTGGCTTGGTTGGCATGAACGAGGCGGCCGAAAACTTGCTTGGGGTAAACCTGGGTTCGACAAAAGGCAAGGAGTTTGCTGAGCGGACGCTCGATTATATGCGCGAGCGACTGGTAGAGTTCCAAAAAGAAACGGGTAATAATTATAATCTCGAGGCGACACCCGCCGAAGGGACGACATATCGGTTGGCGCAACTTGACCAAAAAGATTTTCCGCAGACGGCGCATTTTGCGAATGGTCTGGGTGCGGAGGTTGAGACGCCATTTTATACGAACTCGACGCATTTGCCAGTTAACTATACGGACGATTTGTTCGAGCTACTAGATTTGCAGGACGAGCTGCAGACGAAATATACCGGTGGTACCGTGGTGCATTTCTTCCTGGGCGAGCGGGTGGACGACCCCGAGACGCTCAAGGGACTGGTGAAGAAGATCTGTGAGAATTATCGGCTGCCGTACTTTACCTTTAGCCCGAGTTTCAGTGTTTGCAAGAATCACGGCTATTTGCGTGGTGAGCAAGCGGAGTGCGACCAATGCGGCGCGGCGTGCGAAGTGTATTCGCGCGTCGTTGGTTTTTTGCGGCCAGTCCAGCAGTGGAATAAGGGCAAGAAAGCCGAGTTTGCCATGCGCCATACCTACGACAAGGCACTTGTACAGGAGTAGGGTGATGAAAATCGGTGGTATTCAGAAGTTCTCGACGGTTGATTATCCGGGGCACACCTGCGCAGCGGTATTTACGATTGGCTGCAATATGCGCTGCGGGTACTGCCACAATCCTGAGCTGGTGTTGCCGGAATGGTATATCGAGCCGATTCCGGAAGAGGATATCCTGGCGTTCCTCGAGACACGTCGCGGCCTGCTCGATGGCGTGGCGATAAGTGGCGGCGAGCCGACGATGCAGGCGGACTTGCCAAAGTTCGCGCGCCAGCTAAAAGACATGGGTTTTTTGGTGAAGCTTGATAGTAACGGGACGCATCCGGATATGCTTGAGCAGATGATTAACGAGGGCATCGTGGATTATGTTGCGATGGACATCAAGGGGCCGCTTGAGAAATATTCGCAAATCGCGGCGCGACCGATTGATACGGACGCGATTACGCGCAGTATTGCGCTGATAAAAACAATCCAACATGAGTTTCGCACGACAATTGTCCGTGGACAGCTGGTGCCGGAAGATTTTCGAGCAGTGGGAGAAATGGTTCGTGGCGCCAAGCGATTCGCTCTGCAGCATTATCGCGATGCTGAGGCGATCGTGAGCGCCGGGTTCCTTGGGAGCGAGTCGTTTACGGATGAGGAGATGGAACAGACGCGACAAATTATGAGTAACTTTGTGGCGGAATGTGTGGTGCACTAATGGAAAAACATACAGCGGTAGTGACGAAGGTCGAGCGGCACGCGCCGGACGTGGTGACGGTATACTTCACACTCAAGAATGGCGCATTGCTCGACTACGCGGCGGGGCAATATGTGACGGTGTATTTTGACAATACATCAACGCCCGAGGGCAAGGCGTATAGTTTGTGCACGGCGCCATACGAGCCAATGATGGGCATCACGGTCAAGAAAATCGGGGAATATTCCGGGCGACTGCATGCGCTAGGCGTTGGCGATGAGCTAACAATTTCGAACGCCTATGGGTTTTTTAATCCGAACACAACTAAGCCGCTCGTCTGCCTGGGTGCAGGGGTTGGCGTTAGCCCGATATGGAGCGTGCTGAAATCTGAGCTGCGACGCGATACGGCGCGTGAGGCGCATCTGTTTTATAGCAACCAGCGGGCATCGGAAATCCCCCATGGTGCAGTTGTGGACCGCGCGGCGACGACGCACGAGCATTTCAGTGTTGCGCACCATATTACGCAGTCAGAGGTGGTCCCGTCGCCGATGCGTCGCGGTAGGATTGTACTTGATGAATGCATTGCAGCTGCAGAGGATGCGCTGTATTTGGTGTGCGGATCGGTCGATTTCGTGCGCGCCATGGTGCGTGGCTTGGTCGAGCGGGGCGTCGAGCAAACGCGAATTAGTACGGAGACATTCTTTGAATCATGAGTGAGACGTTGGCGAAAACGAGTGTGAAGCACCTGTCGCTCGAAGAGATGCGCGCGGAAGTTGATCGACGACGAGCGGCGAGCGCGAGCCTCGGTGGCGTTGCTTGTGCCGTCTGTCCGCTAGCGGCGATGTGCGCCAAGAAGGAGACGGCGGCTGCAGCTGACTGTCGAGATGGTGATGGGCCGCGCGGTCCGAGCGCGGAGGAGCTCCAACGGCGCTATCGGGAAGAGCTGGACGATAAGACGAAAAATCTCGTGATAGCGCAGGCGCGTCGACTGTCGCCGCCGGAAGCTGCGAAGAAAGATTTTGTGCCGGTGAGCGCGGCGACGGCAGGACGAGAGGTGGAGAAGGAAGCTCGGCGGAAATTCGCTAAAGGGAAAAAGGAAACAATCGGTGAAGAAATTGCCGATATCGCCGTGGGCCTGTTTGGTTTGCGCACGCTTCAAGCCGCTCGTGGCAAAAAGTAGTATACTGGCAACATGGATACTGTTATTAAACTTGCGGCCGATGGCCTGATGATTCCGCTAGTTCTCGTCGCCCTTTACGCTTTTATTACTCGATCACCAAAAGCGGGTCGCTATGATGTGTATGCGCGTGTTTTTATGGCCGGGGTGACGGCGTATCTGCTGGCAAAATATATTGCTGTTATCTGGCAGCCAGAGGGGGCGGGGCGGCCGTTCGAACGAATGGGTGTTGCGGCGGGCGCAAGTTTTTTGCAAAATTCCGGGTTTCCGTCTGACCATGCATTGTTTGCGGCGTTTTTGACATTTGCGGTTTGGTACGTAACGCGAAGTAAGAAAATGGGCATCGCAATGGCAATCATGACGATATTGATCGGTGTGGGCCGCGTATTGGCGCTTGTCCATACGCCGTTGGATATTGCTGGAGGTATCGTGATTGCGGCAATTGGCGCGGCGATTTGGTATACGCCGTTCACGCGTATTCCTGGGCTGTGCCGTCGACTAGCAAAAAAATCAAAAAAGTAGTAGAATAGCCGTAATTACCCCAAGGAGTTTTATGGCTGAAAAAATGTACACCCCGATAACCCCGACAAACACGGCACCTCCCGTTCTTCCGGATGCACCGACGCGCCCTTCGCTGGTGGTGGGGATGTCGATACGCGATTTATTGCGACTAGTGCTAGCGGGGCTGTCGACCGGTATCGTGACGATGGGCGTGGCGCTTGCTGCGAACCGGTATATTTTTGGCGTGGTGTTGTGCCGCAACAGCGGGGGTGATTGTACACAAGCACCACTCTATGCGCTCATCGTCGCAATCGTTGTGGGAGGCATTCTCGGAACGGTACTGCTTGCGCGTTTGCGGATTTATCGGCCGATGTTCGTTGTTCTTGCGACGATTATCGCTCTGTGGGGCGTGCATTTTTGGCTTTTTGGTGCGGCCTGGTACTTGGCTCTCGTGGTCGCGGCGGCGCTCTACGCACTCGCCTATGGTGCGTTTGCTTGGGTGGCGCGTATCCGTTCTTTCCTCTTGTCGCTTGCGCTCACGGTCGGGCTTGTCGTCTTGATTCGTCTGCTGGCGTAGCTCTGCCGGTGTTATACTAGTGATATGGAAACGCTATTGGTTATCTTGCTGGTTGTTGTGGTCATTGGACTCGGCACGGTCTTGTTTGTTGTTGTGCAGAAATTTAGCGAACTGAAAAATGCCAATGCGGTCGAGCTCATGAAAAGCGACGTGACCGAGCTGTCGCGGACGATCGCCAACCTGCAGCAGGTGATGGGTGATAAGCTCGAACGGAATTCGGTCACGATGCAGACGTCGGTGCAAAAACAGTTGACGGAAAGTGCTAAGTTGGTTGCCGATGTCACGCAGCGCCTGGCCAAGCTCGATGAGACGAATCGCCGGGTGGTAGATGTGGCCGATGAGCTGAAAACACTCCAAAATGTTCTGCAAAACCCGAAGCAGCGCGGCGTATTTGGCGAGTATTACCTGCAGTCGGTGCTCGAAAATGTTATGCCGGCGAACCATTTCCAAATGCAGTATAAATTTCGCGATGGTGAAATCGTCGATGCAGTGATTTTTCTTGATCGCGGGCAGATTTTACCAATCGATAGCAAATTCAGCCTCGAGAACTACAACCGGATGATTCAGGCGGAGACAAAGGAAGAGCGCGCGCAGCTCCTCGTGAAGGTGAAGGCGGACCTCAAGGGGCGCATCGATGAGACGAGCAAGTATGTCCGACCAAGTGAGCGGACGATGGATTTCGCCTTCATGTTTATTCCGTCCGAGTCACTCTACTATGATTTGTTGATTAATAATGTCGGCACGGGCGGAAGTTCGCGCGATTTGATCGAGTACGCGTTTCGTGACAAACACGTGATTATCGTCAGTCCGACGAGTTTTATGGCGTATTTACAGACGGTGATGCAGGGCCTGCGTAGTTTGCAGATCGAGGAGCAAGCGAAGGATATTCAGATACGCGTCGGCAAGCTCGGCCAGCACATCGGCAAGTTTGAAGAGTATATGCAGAAACTCGGTAATTCGCTTGGCGCGACGGTCAATCATTTCAATAACGCACATAAAGAGCTGGGAAAAGTTGATAAGGACATCGTAAAGATTGCCGCGGGAGGCCCACAAGTTGAGCCGCAGCAGATTGATAAGCCGCGTAGCGAATAGCGCGCTGTGACAAGGATTTGTATGTTGCGTATAAACAAAAAGAAAAAATCCCGCTACGTCAGAACGATCGTTACGGTACTGGTCGTACTGGGCGCAATCATCGGTCTGGGGTATGTAGCATGGACGCGCCTAAACCTACAGGGCATAGTAAACGGGGCGTCAGAGGCGGCCAATCAGACGAAATCAAAGTTTGCATTTAGTGGGGCCGCTACCTGGCGTCAGGGCCCAACAAGCGAGAACTCCATGGCATTATTTGGCGAAAAGCAAGCGGACGGCACGAGTATCTGTTTTACGTCGATTGAATTCAAACCAGGAACACTCGCGGTAGCGACTGAAATACAGCGACAAGAAAAATTACTTGTTACTATGGGCAATTCCATAACGAAGGAAGGTATCGTGAAGATGACCCTTCGTACTCCAGGCGGCGATCGACCGTACGACCTTCACCAGTATGCGGTAACGGGGAAGGGCGACGCGAAGCTTATGGGAGGGCTTGAGCTTGGCTATGTGCAACTGGCGGACGGCTATGTCAAGATAGATGGGCACTGCGAGACGGCTGGCGAGCTTGTGACGACACTACCCGCTTTGCGGGCATACAAACTCCATAAATAAGGTATAAATAATATCTCCGCGGTTTGGGCGGAGATATTCTTTACTGTCTGTTGAAAGACTAGTTTTGCTTGCGGCCGGCGACGACGAGATACAAGTTGCCACCGATAGCGGCACCAATAAGCGTGCCGAGAATGACTTCTAGCGATAGGCGACTGTATTGTTTGTCGTCCTTGCCCATCGCACCACTCATGAGCTCACCTGTCGTCTTTTCAGTTGCGGCGAGAGCAGTTGCTGGGTTGAGGACCGGTGTAGCGGCGTAGATGGAGTGTGGAATTTCAGTTTGCTTTGATGAAGTACTTGACGCGCTCGATGCGTTTGCCTGATAGGTCGCGAGGTCGGCACTGTAAACTCGACCGTAGAGTGTGCCGGCGACGCCAAACGCAGTGATAACGGCGAGCCCAGCGCCAAGTGCGCGGCCAGTGTTTGTAAGATCGTGTGCGCGGACGGCGGCGAAGCCAAAGAGCAAGACGATGGCACCGACGAGTTCAACGCCAAACATTGCCCAGCTAAAGGTGGCGAAATGGCTAAAGTCGAGCTTGAGTGAGCCGTTCGTGACCGCGTTGATTGCGATAACGGCCAGCATAGCACCGAGGAATTGCGCGCCGATATAGAACGGCAGCAAAATTGACTTGAGGCGTCGCATCGCCCAGACACCAACGGTGATGGCTGGGTTTAGGTGCGCACCAGAAATCGCGCCGATCGCGAGCGTCACCGCTGCAAACGCGATACCCGTGTAGAGCGCACCGAGATCCTTTGCGGTCGTCAGGGCGACGAGAGTCAAAATGAATGTGCCGATGAGCTCGACGAACACGATATTAATAACATTATTTGGCAAGCGTCGTGATGAACGGCGTTCATGGGTAGCGGGCGCAACGGCAGCTGTCGTTTTTTCCTCTTCGGGCTTCACTGCCTTGTCGTCGGCGCGAAGTGTTCGTACAGTTGTTTTGGCCTTGGCTGCAGCAGCCGGCTTGTTGGCGGTCGCTTTCTTTGCAGAAGCGGCTTTTTTGGTAGCCATGGATTTTCCCTCCTTAAAACTTTGTAGGCTCATTATACCACAAGCAAATAATGATATAATACTGAGCATGGGACGATATCTAGAACAGACCGAGGGGCGCTCTGAGCTCCAGCAAAAAATTGCGGCTGATTTACGGGCAAAGGCGGCGGCGCGTGCAAAAGACGAGGGGACGGCTGACCCGTACACGACAACGCCAGAAAGTGTCGAGGATAGCGCCTACCTAAAGGGTACGAAACGGACGACGACACTCGCGGGCGCGTGGATTGTGATTTTCTTTTTGGCGATTGCGGTGTTTATTATTTTTATCATTCAAGCGAGCCGTTAGGGACTGTATCTGAGAAAATTCCTTTGCACGGTGGTATAATAATCGGTAATGATAGATATCGATACACTGCAAAACGACCTGGTGGCGCGCGTGAATGCGTCGGACGCGCCTGAGCAAGTTTTAAAGGCGCCGGAATTCCGTGAGCTGTATGCACACATCCCGACATTGCCAGCGGCAGAGCGTGGCGCGTTTGGTCAGAAAGTAAATATCCTTAAAAAGGTCGTCGAAGCGGCGATTGAGGCGCGCCGGGCGGCGCTTGATTACGTTGAGCTGCCACTGATTGACATCACGGCGCCGTTCGATGTCAATGGCGCTCTGCCAAACTTATTGCCGAGCGAAAATGGCACGATTCATCCGCTCCTGCGCGAAATTGATCGCATTACCGATATCTTTAATCGGATGGGATTCACCCGCGAGAACTCGCGCGAAATCGATGATCAGTATCACGTGTTCGAGAGCTTGAACTTCCCGAAAGGCCATCCGGCGCGCGACGATTACGATACCTTTATGACGGTCGAAAAAGACCAAGATGGCGAGCCGATGATTGCGCCACCGCATACGAGCACGATGCAAAATCGCACGCTCGTGAAGTATCGCGAAAATCTAGAGAAAGGCGAGGCGATTTCGGTGATTGTGCCTGACCGGGTATTTCGCAATGAAGACCTCGATGCTCGTCACGAGCACACATTCTATCAAGTCGAAGGCGTCTATGTGGCAAAAGGCGTTCACGCTGGCATGCTGATTGCGACGTTGCAAAAATTCCTCGAGGAATATTATGGCAAAAAACTTAATGTCCGATTAAACCCCTACTATTTTCCGTTTACCGAGCCGAGTTTTGAGTTCGCGCTGAGCTGTCCGTTTTGCGATGGCGAGGGGTGCAATGTCTGCTCGCACGAGGGCTGGATCGAGCTGCTTGGCTGCGGTATGATTCACCCGAATGTCCTGAAGGCCGCCGATATCGATCCGAACGAATACACCGGTTTCGCCTTTGGCTGCGGTATCGATCGGCTTGTCATGATGAAGTACGCCATCGAGGACGTACGACATTTCGAGAGCGCAAAATTAGATTTTTTGAGGCAGTTTTAAGATGCAGCAGATTGATTCGATGAGTATTGCAGAACTGGACGAGATGGCTGAAAAAATGTATGGCACACTCGTGAAGGCCGATGTCGATGTGACGAAAAATATTGTTATTGTTGATATGGACATGCATGCTGACGGCGAGGCGTATTTGTTGGAGAATGGCTCGAATCAACAAGATGTATGGGGGATCAATTTGCACCCCGATAAGTTCGGGACAGATGAATTTATAGAGTTTGACAGTATGATTAATATTCGCCCGCGCCAAAATAACGCTTCGCGCGATGTGCTCGACACTGGTGTGCGTGCAAAGATAGTTGAAATAATCGCTGGAGTAGTACATGAGTAACCATGTTTTTGATAGAACAAAATGGGCACGTTTGACTATTTTTGAGCAGATGGGCAATATCGGGTCTGAAGTCGGCCGCGCATTGAGCGCAAAGC
>CAYSQL010000025.1:0-8081 GCA_964433265.1 uncultured Candidatus Saccharibacteria bacterium
GAGAGTTAGCATTTTGTGCTAAAATGGGTTCTAGCGGAGTTGTAAAATTCCACCATATTTGATTGAGGAGACCCTTCGGGGTCTTTTTCGTTAGCTACGGTATTTCTCACACACCCTACGACCACAGGTTTTCCACATAGATGATTGCTCGAAATCACCCCTCTCTACCCGATTGGTGATATATCACTAACATAATTTGCACTTGACTATTTTATTTGCTTATGCTAAAATGAACGCATGAGTAAAGACACTACCCATACAAAAAGCTCTGCCCTATCCAAGCTCAACCTCGGTTTTGAGTACAACGTCACTTGGGCTGCCGCGAAAAAAGCCGTTAAAGAACGAGCACGCTAAGCCTAACCACGCCGCCGTCTGCACCGCTTCATGACCGAGGCGGTGTTTTTTATCCCCACGATGCGACAAGTTATACACTAGCTTTTTTGATTGCCGTATGACAATATGTAGATATGTTTTGTATAAATTGCCTCAATCAAGAAACAATCGTCTCCAATTCTCGACCATCAAAGAAGGCACCGCAGGTTTGGCGCCGGCGTACATGTCCGACATGCGGCTACCGATTCACGACCGATGAAATGCCGAGGCTAACCGACTGGCCAGTTGCTTCGCGTAGCGCCACCTCGACAACCCCGTTCAACCCGGGAAAATTACTTCTCAGCATCGCAAATGCTTTTGCCCACGATCATACAAAAGGCGCCGATGCCGCTTGGGCACTAACACACACCGTCGTGGCACAACTTGCACTGGGTGCTCAAACACCACTCACCGCCGAGCATATCCGTGCAACCACACGCGAGGTCCTCGACCGATTCGATCAGACAGCGGCGGCCCAATACGCACTATCGCACCACATGATTACTTCTTTAAGGCGACGCGGTCGGCCTTCTTTTGGCGCCTCTCCCGCTTCGCCCTCTCCTGGGAGGCAAGCGTAGCCTTGTCGGTCACATCAAATTTATCAAGATATTTTCCAAGCATTAAATGCGTTTGGGCATTAAACGATGCAAGCGAGCTATAACAAATCGACGTAATTGGCATCAGCAACCACTGCGCAACCATCATGAACGTCCGATTGCGCTTGTAGCGCGCTGGACGAGGCGGTAACATCCGAAGCGTCAAGAAAATCGTAATAAACAACCCGACCATCGCCGCCTGTTGAATGTGGCTCACCACCTCCGGCAAGAGGTGGGCCGAATAGTCCCGAGCAGCCTGACCGTTAAGCAACAGAGGCGCCCAACCGCCAAAGGTTACAAGAATCGCCGTCGTCGCGAGCGTCACATGGCTATCGACCAGTCGCACCAAGTGGGACAACCCGCCCCAAAACGGTACATTCCTCTGTTTCGAGAAGAGGCGAACACCGACATAGGGAATGTCCGATACACCATACCCCCACCGGCGCAATTGTTTGAATTGCGCAATGAGCGTCTTGCCATACGTGTCTGCCATGACCGCGTCTTGGTAAATCGGCACGTGGAGCGGCACGACCGCGTAATCACCGTTGAAGTAAAAATAGCTGCGCCAAAACTGGTGTCCATCCTCAACAATGCTGCGCGTACTCCAAAAATCCATCTCAGCAAGCGCATCCATCGGCTGTGAATGCGACGCGAAGTTATGCAGTGAATGCGGCCGCATAGAGCTAATGATCGTCCAAAATGAATTGCCGGTTGCGATTACGCGCATCGGCGCAGGCGCGTCCCAAATGTTGCCAAAATACAGGGCAATCGGCTGAAACGACAGGTGCTTACGCTCTTCGTGAACGATATATTCATAGGCAGCGTAGTCAAAATAGGTTGCGTGCGGACGGTTATCGGCATCCAAGGTCGTGATGAGAACATTGCTATAATCAAGATGACGCTCGTCACACCACCCCTGTAAAACACGCCCGGCGTAGGTGATATTCGGCCCCTTACCCACAACCTCTTCAGGCAAATCCTTTGGATGCATAGTCGTCTCGAAAGCAAAGAATACACCATCGTATTCCCGTTGCAGGCGCTCGACCGTTGCCGCAATCTCCGCCCCGCCACGCTCTTCGTACGCAATGATAAGGATAATATGCTGGCTGTCTGTCGTTGTCGCTTTGACCGATTCAATCGTTGGCCGGAGGACCTCATATGACTCGTTGTACGTCGCCACGATAACGGCATGGTAAATCTGTGATGGCTTCGGGTAATGGTCGGGGTCGGCAGCAACCAGACGCACATTTTGCTTGTGCGCCTCATAGTCAAAACCACTCGAGGAGACATTCTGTATCGCCGCGTAGCTCGTCTGTGGATCCTCAAGGTCATAGAGACGCCGATGCCAATCAACTCGCTGAGCACCAATCAATTGTCGATGGCCGACAATGGTGTGATATGCAATACCTATCGCCTTGACGAACATTGTTACAATAACAAGCAAAAGGTAAATTGCCGCAGTAATCGGGCTGACGAGAGATAGGACAATCAAAAGCAAGAGCATGCCGTAACTAATGATAGAGGGGATAATTTCCCAGAAACGATAGGCGCGCGTACGCTTGCCAATAGGAAGTTCGAGATTAATCATGGCTAACGAAATGCCAGCCCCATAATTGATAGGCCGTAGACCGCTGCAATAACAAGAACGACAATTGTCAGTAGGCCAAGTATGATTGCCGTTTGACGGCGTTCAAGGCCGTGCAGCTTCATCATCAAAGCGAGGTGCATCGCTGTCACAAAGGCGCCAAAAGCCGCAAAACCCGCCAAATAATACCAGTAATTTTTATAGAAATGAACCTTGCCAAAAGCCGTATACCGATCGTATATCTTGACGTCACGCGGCTGAACAGCAAAGCCCGTCAGCATGCAGTAAACAATCCCGACGACCACAACAACCGCCATAAGTACCAGAAAAGGCCTATCGGCGACGACGCGCTTGATTGATGATTTAACGTTTTCACTATTCATAGACATTTATGGAGCCGCTGACCGGATTTGAACCGGTGACCTACGCTTTACGAAAGCGCCGCTCTACCAGCTGAGCTACAGCGGCGTGATTGCCTTTGGTTATTATAGCATCTGCCACGAAGAAAATAAATCACCTACCGCCTGTTGAAAAAAAGTCGCACGCCTGATAGAATGTAACGAGTCAAACAACGACGTTGTGCGCTCGTAGTGAAGCTGGTCTATCACGCCTCCCTGTCACGGAGGAGATCACCGGTTCGAATCCGGCCGGGCGCGCCACGAAAAAACCCCACGTAATCGTGGGGGTTTTTCGTGGGGTTATTTTTTGCCCACTCTTCTATGCCTGGTAGCGCCGATTGACCTCGTTCCAATCGACGACCCGCCACCACGCCTGAATATAATCGGCACGGACATTCTTGTAGTCAAGATAATAGGCATGTTCCCAAACATCGAGACCTAGAATCGGCTCGCCCTTACCGAGGGAGAGCGGCGTATCCTGGTTTGGCAACGCAATCGTCTCGAGATTTTTTGTCAGCCACACCCAACCACTGCCAAAGAGCGCTGTCGCTTTTGCGTTAAACTGCTCGACAAAAGCGTCGAAACTACCATACTGCTCGTCAATGCGTGCAGCCAGCTCGCCACTCGGCTCGCCGCCACCATTTGGCGACATGACCGTCCAGAAGAGGCTATGGTTGTAATGTCCACCACCCTGATTACGCACGGCAAGACGAACTGAATTCGGGATCGCCTCGAGGTTCGCTAATAATTCTCTTAGTGGTTTGTCCTTGAGACTTGGTTCTGTCGCTATCGCAGCATTCAGCTTATCAACGTACGATTGGTGGTGCTTCATATGATGCAGCTCCATGATTTCACGACTAATCACTGGTTCGAGCGCCTCGTAGGCATACGGTAAATCGGGTAACGTATACATCGTTCCCTCCTTTCGTCACTTATTGTTTTGGTACGGCAATGTACTCTTTTATTTTACCGCTTGCGCGCAACTGGTCAAACTGCTTGGAAAACTCCGTCAGTGGAATGCGGATAAAAGCAAAGTTGACTTGTTTATCGTTTTTTTCGATTACCTTCACGAAATAATACCCATCGTCAGTCGTACTCTTAATGACTCCCGAGATGCCATTGACCGGCAACTCGGCGACTTGAGAGACGGCGACCCCATAAAACAAACTCGTGTTATACACCAAGCCCGACACCTGAACGCTCGCTTTTTGGCCGTTGCCAACGTCACCAAGCTCGGCGGCAACTTTCGCCAAATCCCCACTGCCTCTCAGTAGTTGAGCAGCTTTCTGCTGCAATTGGTCAGCCTTCTCGTCGACCGCAAACGACACGCGAGCGCGGAGAATATTGCGCTTGACGGCTTGACGATAGTCGTCTGGCGACCAGTTGTACATCTGTTGGAGCGATGCATCGTATGTTTCTTGCGAGATAGGCCCATTTGCGGTGTTACGCTGTTGAGCAATCACTTGGTCGATGTCCTTGTCTGTCACAACAATACCACGCTGTCGCGCTAATTTAGCGGCATAGGCATTGAGCTCCGCGCCGCTCAATGACTCGCGCTTGATATGCGCCAACTGAGCGCGTCCATCGGGACTATCGATTTTAATTTCATCATACTTACTCAAATAGTATTTTGAACCACTATAGCGCACCAAGTAGTCGCTAAACCGCGTCGCTTCGCCGTCTACGCTCGCAACGGGAAGTGGAAAAATGCGCGTCAGGCGGTACATCAAGCTACTTGAGTTTTGCACGATGTAGAGCTGCCACCACCCCAACGCAGCCAATAAAAGCAGCGCCGCGAGCGAAATAAGCATTGCATTGATAACAAGTTTATGGCGCGCATACTGAATCGGATACTTAAAGCGACGTCCACCAGCTAAGATACGCTCGCGATGTTCGGCGACCGTTTCATTGGTAATCCGCGACGGAATTTGCTCCGACGCCTGTTTTCGAAATCGTTTAAGCGACAGTTTCTTCATAGGTTTCTCGTTTAGCGACAGAGCTGACGACATCCTGCAATTTATTGTAAATCTTCTCTGGGTGGTCAACATTACGGATAACGAGGTCACCGACGAACGTTTGAATCACAATAGTGCCGAAGCCGAACATCTCTCCGCTAAAGCCAGGGATATTATAGCTTATGTTTTGTATTTTTGACAGGGTGAGCTCGACAACATCCGTGCCGAAGAAGCCTTTTTGCGTCACTTGTCGGATGCGCTCAGTCGTCACGAGGTAGTACGTATAGCGCCACATCAGAAAGTGATAGCTAAAAATAATCATTCCGATGGCGAGACCGGCAAGCGGCAGCAGGAACAACTCGATAGTATTCTGCCAGATGAGCGGCGGAATTGAAAGCACGGCAAACGGCAATAGCAGCCCATAGAACCCTTTGCGCATAGCAATAATGTGGCGACGAAAAATGAAAAGAAGCTCCTCGCCATCGCGCTGGCCATTAAATTCTCTGCTCTGTTCCACACTCTTTTTTCTCATAATTTTCTCTACTGGTGCCCCGGGCGGGAGTCGAACCTGCAACCTTTTCCTTAGGACGGAACCGCTCTATCCAATTGAGCTACCAGGGCGTATGTCTATCTTATTATACCCGCCAGACGCCAAGATCCATAATGCCAACTGCCACCATAGCATAGGGGGGCGCTCCCTCTGTCTGCATAGTGAGCACCCCGAACCTCCAGTTCTTAGCGCGTGAACTTTTCGTTCAAGACTTTATATTCATAGACCTCATCGTTGCTGAACCAATGGCTAATCTCCTGCTTTGCTTCATTAAGATCGCCACTGGCATGAATAAGATTGGGAATCCCTTTTTCATGCGCGTCCGCATAGCCGAAGCTAATGTGAGAATAGTCTCCACGGATCGTTCCCGGCAACGCGCTCTTAGGTTCGGTTGTGCCAACCAGCTTGCGCACCACTTCGACTGCCTCGACACCACGAAGGACCATCGCGATAACCGGTCCTTGCGTCATCATCTCGAGCGTCATATCAAATTTATCTTGGCCGCGGCGCGTAATCATTTGGCCAATTTCTTCGTAATGACGGTAGTAGTGTTGCTTGTCTGGTGCAATCATCTTGGTTGCAACAATTTTTAGGCCTACTCGCTCAAACCGTGTTAGAATCTCGCCGACAATTCCACGTTGTACGGCGTCCGGCTTAAACACCACTAGCGTGTTTTGTACATCAGTATTTTCGTTCATCGTACTTTATCTCCATTCGTGTGTACTTTAGCTATTGCGTCTTTTAGTGTAGCAAATATCCCACTCCCACGACAGGGCCGCCTGGGTAATTCTTCCTATTTTCCTTTGCCTGTTTCTTAGTGAACACTTTATTTACTCTTTCACATGAATACATACTTTATTCGAAAATGGCACCTCGAATAGGCCATAAATTTACTAAAATGCGCTATGCTATAGGTATGTATATGTCGGACCTCATCCTTGACTATGTCGAGCACCTCGAAGTAGAGGGTGGCCGTTCGAGCAAAACCGCCGAGAATTACAAACGGTACCTCGAGCGCTTCATTGAGTTTGCAGACGACCTTCCTGTGGAGAAGATTACTCCAGAACTCATTCGTAAATACCGACTCTGGCTTAACCGCTACACAAATCAATTTACTGGTGACGAATTGGCGATTATTACGCAGAGCTACCATCTTATCGCGCTACGGGGATTTTTTGGCTACCTGTCAAAGCGCGGTATTCAATCGCTCACACCCGAAAAAATTGAGCTGCCAAAAATTCACCGCAAGCAAGTAACATTTCTTCATTTTGAAGAGATTGGGAACATGCTCGCAGCCGTCCCTGAGACTAATTCGGAACAGGCATTGCGTGATCGTGCCATTATCGAACTGCTCTTTTCAAGTGGCCTGCGCGTCTCCGAGCTTACCCAGCTCAATCGCGATCACGTCAACACGAAAAGACGCGAATTCATGGTGCGTGGCAAAGGACAAAAAGACCGTCCCGTCTTCGTGGGCCAGGCAGCTGCTCAACATGTCGACGCCTATCTCGCCATCCGCCACGATACACTCGCACCACTATTCCTTAGCTATAGCCGCAATGTTCAAGCAGATACAACGGGTGATTACCGACGTCTCACCCCCCGCAGCATCCAGCGCATCATCACCAAATATGCAAAACTCGCTGGCATAACAAAACACGTCAGCCCGCACACCATGCGTCACAGTTTTGCGACCGACTTACTGATGAACGGTGCCGACATTCGCAGCGTCCAATCGATGCTTGGTCACAGCAGCATTAGTACGACGCAAGTGTACACACACGTCACCGACAGCCATCTGCGCGATGTCTATGAGCAGTTTCATAGCGAACAAAAAAGCTAGCCATTTATCCGCTCCCTCTTTATTGAATACATTTTTTATTATGGTGTCGTCGTGCAGCTCGCGCCGGCACCTTCGCCGCCTTTATTCGCGGTGACATAAAAATCTTTACAGAGGCTACCCGTCGTGTCAACAGCGTATTCTGGGTATGTTGGTGCGTTTGTCGATACGTCGACACGGCTCATAACGCGCCTGAACACATTACTTGCGCGACCGGTCGAATCAATCTGAGGTTGTACACCATTGAGCTGCACCGTCGCACCAGCGTCGTTGAACAGTTGGATCCGCACGGACGTATCGCGATAGAGACTCGTCAGGCGCAGATAGGCCAGCGTCGATCCTGCCGGTACCGCATTACTCCATTGCAGCGTGGCGATGCATGCATAGCCAGAGGTAAGCCCACCAGCCGCGTACTCATCTTTCGAGCACCCCACGAGATTTGGCGACGTCGACGCACCTGCGTCTGTGCTTGCCCGTGGTGTGCCGATGACGAAATGCGGGTTCGGCGCAGCCCCTCCTACTACATTTGCTGGTTTTAGAAATGCCGTTGACACGGTGCTGGTATCGAAATCGGTCTGCGCAATACTCGCCCCCGCCACAGCCACGGGCAAAATGGTTTGCGCACGCAGTAGAGAAGCGGCCGACGTATTCCAGTCAGCTTCTTTTGGTAATGCATCATATCCTAGCGCTGCGGAGGTTGGAGATTGCAATGTGCCGCTCTCCGCCTGACCCTGCAAGCCCTTATGCATCCACTGAATTTGAATGCGCGTAAATGGCCCTACGGCATT
>CAYSQL010000025.1:8181-10301 GCA_964433265.1 uncultured Candidatus Saccharibacteria bacterium
TTCATCGCCTGCTGCTGCTCTTTGATCATGATACGGACAAAACCAATCGTAAGAACCGTGAGAAGGAGTGTCGAAAAAATCACGATAAAGAGCGATACAACGCCCCTCTCGTCTCTCCTAACCTTGTCTATCTGACTTCTCATACCTATTATCCTTATATTACCCTACACTGAGTAAAATCTCAAAATCATTAATCGAACAAAAGTCGAAGTTTGAGTTCGCCTGATCAGGCGGCTGGCAAGTCAAATCAGATGTCTTCACTGTTTGTGCCTCATTCGTACCTAGCGTGAACGAAAAGAGATAGAGCTGTGGAATGCCCCCTGCTGGCGACATAGACTTCCACTTCGCCCGATAGATTGCAAGGTCGCGGCCATCACCCTTCAACATTTCGGTCGACTGAGATTCGGGGACGTTCACGTTTGTCGGATCGTGACAGTAGCCACCTCCGACGTCCTGCACTCGCGCTAGGACGATTTTGTTTCCTTTGCTTCCTGAAGCCGTCATATAGCTCACTCCTTTTGTCGGATCCTGCAAATCTGCTGCGTCGTTCCACACATACGAGACCGAGCCGAGGCACAATCTGCCGAGACCATTTCCGTCACTTGGTGCGATAAACCGTTCACTAAGCGTACCTGTCGTACGAGCATCCCGACGGATACTGTCCATGACCTGCCGACCCGACTGATTGATCATCTTGATTGTCTGCCCCTTATCGTAAAGATGCGTCACCTGCATCGTCACCGTCGCGATTGCGATGAGCAAGATGGAGAGAAATGTCATCGCCATCATCAGTTCAATAAGCGTAAAACCTGTTCGTCTACCGCGCATCATACACCCTCGCTACCGTGCCAATCGTCATAGGCTGCGTCGTCCCTACGCTTCCCCAACATGCCCTCACATGCAGATCATAGGCCTTGTCGCCCTCAGCTTTCGTAATCTGAGCCCACAGGCCATACGCTCTCGGCGACGCGACCGTTTGATCAATCCTACTATACGTTACGGCGTCTTGATAGGTCGTGTCGCCAATCGCGATAGCGTCAATCACTCCAGCCGTCTGAGCTATGAAAAAGGCACGCCTTGACTTGAGCTGAGCAACCGTCGGGCAGCTTGATGTACCGCTAAATACGTCAACAGTACCGCTTAAATAGCCACCCGGAGCGGATGAGATAAGCTTGCGCCATATCGTATCGTCAGGCTGTTGTTGTAAATATTTCATCATTGTCACCTGTGCATCGATCTGACTACGCACCTGCGTAATTTCTAGCGACTGCTGCGCAAGTGCGACGCCTCGATTCATCAACATAAACGTACCGATAACGACGAGACTAAAGATAACAAACGCGAACATCACCTCAATAATCGTATCGCCGCCCTCCCTATGCGACCACATTAGCAGGCGCCTCCGGTCGCCAGTTTGACGCCACTTGCGTTTGTTGTCGCCTGCGTCAGGAGAGCGCCCAACCGAGTACCACCATAAAATCCTATTGGGTCAACACATAGTAGCGTATCTGTCGGCGCGTTGTCGACAATCGATAATGGCGTATCACTCGTCGAATGGCCAACAAACGTCATGATCGTCCCGCTCGCTGGCGACCGCACAATAAATATATTCACCGGCGCTTGCACCGTTGTGCTCTTTGGCTGCACAAGCCGTGCGCTCCACTCGAGGCTATAGGACGATGGCGCTGCCGCACCAGCACTCACAGTACTCACGAAAGGGTTTGCGTCCTTAATCGCCGCGACATCCGACGACGCACTCGCTGAATTGAGCACACCATAGACTGTCGTCGACGTGAACGTCGATCCATCGGTAGTCTGGAGAAACTTCCCGAGTACCACGCAATCACTCGTGCCACGATCCTGTGAAAGGCCCGCGCTCCGCACGCCAGTTGCTCCACTACATCCTAACGTATTCGATCGATCATTCTGTACGTTCGCTGTCTCGTCGTACTGTGCTTGCAGATAATTGACGAGAGAATCTGCCACGTCGCGGTATCGCTGCGCGTTGATTGCATAGCCAGCTGACATTAGGACGCCCATGGCAAGTAGACCAGTCACCGCTAAATAGAGCATCGTCTCGATAATTGTAAAACCGCTCTCTTCCCCTCCCATATCTACCG
>CAYSQL010000026.1:0-10301 GCA_964433265.1 uncultured Candidatus Saccharibacteria bacterium
ATAGGGGAAGGAGCGCGTGCAAAATGACCCAGTACCACATCGGCGACATCGTTGTACATGGTCGCGAGATCGGAACGATAACAGGGATAGATGAGGCGTATCGCGACGGCGAAGATTACTATGTTATCGCCGCCATGAACGACCCGACGCTCAAGGTCCGCACGCCAATGGCAAGATCCGACGAGTTACTACGGCCTGCGATGAGCCGACAAGCCGCTGAGACGCTTATCGACAAGATTCCGAGTATCGAGGTTGTCTCCGACCTCAATACGCAGAACATCCAACAGACATACAATAACCTCGTTAAATCCGGCGATCATACCGACATCATCCGCCTTATCAAAACCAGCTATTCACGCTGTGATGCACGGATAAAATCCGGCAAACCGCGCGGCGAAAAGGACAAAGTCTACCTCCGGATGGCCGAGCGACTACTTTACAGCGAGCTTGCCGTCGCACTTGGCAAGACGTACGACGAAACCCGGCGCTATGTGATCGACCGTGCCAGCGCACTCAGCGGCGAGTAGGCATTAGCTGGACTTCTTTTCTCATCCCCTCATGGTATACTGAAATTATCATGGAAAACGTTGAACAACCCGCAAGCCAGCCCGCGTTGCCGACAGCATCGTCGGCACCACAATCAAGCGTGCCGCAAAAACCAAAACAATCAGTAAATATGGCAGTGATTTTCGCAATCACCCTTGCCGTCGTCATCGTTGGAGGCATAGCCGCCGCCAGCTACGTTGTCGGGCGCAACACAGGGAGCGCCAAGGAGAAAGAGCTACAATCAAAAATCGATAGCCTACAGAGCACATTGTCTTCGCTCAAAACGACATCAACAGGCGCAGCGACACAGCCAAGCACCTCTGGTGTCGCGTTAAATGTCGTGCGGCCAATGCAGATGATGCTTGCTCAGGAGCTCGACTATCTCACCCTCTATGAGACACAGCATGGCCAATATCCAGAGAGCGCCACGAGTGACATGGTGAAACTCGCCCGCGCAAGCAGCTACGATTTCGCGAGCGGCGGGCCAGTCCTCAAATGCCCGCAGGACTCCCATTTGCTCTCCTATGCATCAATCGTTAACCAAAAAACCGGCAAGTACGATAACTTCACCCTTTATTATTGCGACGGTAACCAGATGCTTAAAAAGACTCCACTCGATCTGGCAACCCCATAGGAATACAAAGAACCACGCCAACGAAGAGAAAGGTAGTAACGCAGGCACATCAACGACTCATCCTCAGTATTCTTGCGGGTGTCGTGTTATTTGCGGCAGGCGCAGGTGCGGGTGGGGCCTACGTCCATTGTTTGGCGCGACGTCGAGCCGACATGCGCAAGCAGTGACCACGCCAAAGGATACTCCTCACCACACAACTACCGGACCAAAACCGAGCGACGAGGCCGTCTATACTCCAGATTTTTCGTTCCCGCAGGCAAAAAATGGCCTCGCACCAGTCATCCGGCGCTTCGACACGCATCAGCCCGTCGTGTTTCTCGGGATTGACGATGGCAATTACAAGGATCCGTCAGTCGTACAGATGATGCGCGACAACCACATTCATGCCAGCCTATTCCTCTCGAAACTCTTTATCGCGAACAATCCGGACTTTTTCAAACAGCTCATCGACGAGGGGTCGGTCGTCGAGGACCATACACTCAGCCACGACACTAATATGATTAAAACACAAAGCTACGAACAACAAAAACAGGAGATCTGTGGCATGGCCAACTACGAGCAACAGATTTACAACGTCCGCCCACAATTGTTCCGTCCACCGGGCGGCGCTTACAGCACCGTCATGCAAAAGGCCGCGAACGACTGTGGCATGAAAGCAATCATCACCTGGGCCGCAAAAGCAAACGGCGGCTCCATGCAATACCAAGAGGGCAATGGCCTGCGACCGGGCGATATTGTGCTCATGCATTTCCGGCCAGAGTTCAAGAAGGACATGCAGGCGTTTATCGACGCCATGCATACCGCCAACCTCCACACCGAACTCCTCGAGGACGCGATGGTCGCCGTCTGAGCATAGCCATGAACGGGCACTTGATACCACAACTGTCCTTAGCAACAATCTGCGCGGAACGTAAGAAATATCACAGCCTCCAAATCTATCCCGCCCTATACTGACTTCACGACTACCTCGCAGGTCAAAAAAGGAGGGTATATGCCCATAACAACCGCGCGTATCGATACACTCCGCAGCAAGAGGACGAATGGTGCTTGTCTGAGCGTCTATATGCAGACGAATCCCAAGGTGCACGGCGAATCAATCAAATACAACATCACCCGGCTCAAGAACATCATTCAATCGCTTCAACATGAAGCCGGCTACGACAAGAAAAAACTCGCCACCCTGACTGCCGCGCTCAGCGATTTGCTCGATGATTTACCATTCTGGCAAGATCAAGACATGGGTCTTGCTATCTTCGCCGATAATGAAGGAAACTGCACGCCAATTCGTCTGCCGTACGCGATTAATGATTTCACGAGCCTAGGCGACACCTATGCGATTGGCCCGCTCGTTGCCATAAAGAGTATTGACCGAGGGTTCTACCTGCTCGACATCAATCTCAAGACGAAGCCGCGTCTCCTACGGTCGGTTGGACGCACCCTCCGCGAAATTGAAACACAGGAAATGCCCCAACCATTCGAGACGCTCGCCGCACAGTACGAATACGACGCGGGGCTCGGCTTTAAAGGCGCTCCCCGTGGCCATGGAGCGGGGGATAGTGTGAGCTACCACGGCGCCGACCTCAACCGCGAACTTGACGCCAGACGCCGCGCCTATCTCCAGAGCGTCGCAAAGACCGTGGACGTGTTTCTCAAGGGAAGAGAGCGGCCACTCGTCCTCGCTGGTACCGAAGAGCGGGTTGGTAATGTGCGAAAATGTCTCAAGTACCCAACCGTGCTTCATGAATTCGTCAGTGGCGATGTCGGCGACGATAGCGGCCCGACGCTCTACCGCAAGGCCGCACCGCTCGTGACTGTCTACCGTCGCATGCTCATTGATGCATCAGTACAAGAACTCCTCGAAAGTAAACCGGAGCATATCGCTATCACTACCGACAGTATACTGCAAGCTGCGAAGGACCGGCGAGTCGATCGCCTCTACGTCCCCCTCTACCGGCTCGTCCACGACCCAGCAAGCATCATTTCCACGGTCTCCCTCGAGCTGCCAAGCGAGTTGCTCAACCCTCTTGAGCAACTGGTACGCACCGTACTCGCGCAAAACGGTACGGTGCAGGCAATCGAAATCGACGCCTACCCAGGTCTACGCGTGCCAACCGCCCTGTATCGTTTTTAGGCAACCGACGGCGCAAACATCACATCGCCAAACTGCGGATTACCCGTAATCGTTTCGTGCGTTGGCACGATGCGCGCCCGCTTCTTCGTATCGGTTGGTAGACCCGTCAAGAGTAGGTATCCTTGCCAAAGAGAATGTCCAACTTCAAGCTCGAGATGCATCACGTCAGTCAGTTCTGGCTCATCCTCAACCGACAAAAAGTGATACTTTCCCGTCGCTAGGATGCAATCCGTTTTATGTGCCTGATGCGACACAACCAAAATCTCACCGATATTTGGCGGCTCTACCCAGGCATACGTGTCGTCATCAAGATACAGGATTTTCGTGTTCTTTTTTGTCTCAATCAACAGATATTCACCACTTTTCAGAAGAGTAATCATCTACACCTCCTTGTTTCTGTCTATGGTAGAAGGGTCCATACGCGTCGTCTGTAACAACTATTACAATTCAGCCATTTTGCCCTCGCCATTCCCACCATCGCCGTCGTTGGGCTCGGCGTATGGGCTATCTGGCTTACGATTCGCCAGGCAAAAGAAGTAGGGTAGCGGTAAGTGCCACAATCCGACCGACAAAAACGGCACACTCATCCCGCAAAAAGACAACCCGTCAGGACTACCCAAAAATGACGACGCCATCGAGACACTGATTATCTTCCCCTAAACTCTGCTATACTAATAACATGAGTGTATCGACGGAGGGGCAACGGGCCATCCAGCTTATCGCGCAGTTTATTGCGGGCGCCTACCAGCGGGGCGACCGAATACTTCTGCTCCTACCCGGTGGTTCCGCCGCGAAGCTCATCGAGCCGCTTTTTAGCGCGCTCGCGGCCTACCAAACGCAGCTGACGGTTTCTCTAACCGATGAGCGCTATGTCGATCGAACATCGCCCGACTCTAACTGGCACGCCGTTGTCACTCAACGTGGGCAACTCCCGAGCGCGACGTTCATTCCAGTTCTCACCGGCGCGAATAGGGCGAGCGACAGTGCACGCCTCAATGCGTTGTTCACTGATTTTGCGAACGACCCATCAGCCCGTATAGTCATGCTACTTGGCATGGGAGAAGACGGCCATACATCGGGTATCAAGCCTCATTCCGTGGCGACCGATAGTCATGATTTCGTCTGCGACTACCAAGGGCCGGATTTCCAGCGAATTACCACTACGAACGTCTCTTTTTCGTCTGTCGACCTCGCCGTTATTTATACAGAGGGGGAGAGCAAGACTCGCGTTGTCGCCGATTTTTCGCGCGACCTCTCACCGCTCGACATGCCGGCGCAATTCGTCAAACGCGCCAAAGACTACGCTCTGGTCTATCAACCATAACAAGGAGAATTATCATGAAAATAGGATTTGTTGGTCTGGGCAAAATGGGAAACCAGATCGTCACGAAGTTACTTGACCAAAACCATGAAGTCGTCGCCTTTGACGTTAATACCGAGGCGATCGCCGCGCTCGAAAAGCAAGGTGCCACGGCCGCCACGAGCCGCGAAAACCTCGTCGCCCAGCTTGGCGAACAACCAATTTTATGGCTGATGATCCCGTCGCAATTCGTTGGCGCCGAAGTCGACACCTATCTCGACCTGCTCCCAGAAGGCAGCGTACTCATTGACGGTGGCAACACGAATTTCCACGAAACAATCGCCCGCGGTACCAAAGCCAGCGAGCGCGGCATCCACTATATCGATGTCGGCACGAGTGGTGGCATCCACGGCCTCGACAATGGCTTTAGCCTCATGGTGGGCGGCGACGAAACGAGCGTCCAGACGCTTGCGCCTATTTTTGACGTGCTCGTCCAGCCACACGGTCGCTGGATTCGCGCCGGTGAGACCGGCAGTGGACACTATGTCAAAATGATCCATAATGGTATCGAATACGCGCTCATGCAGGCCTACGCCGAAGGCTACGACCTCTTGAAAAACGGCGAAATCAAAGGTCTCGACCTCGCCGCTATCGCGAACGTCTGGCAGGGGGGCAGCATTATCGCCTCGAACCTCAACGGACTTGCCGCCGACATATTACACGAAAATCCAGAACTCGACGGTGTCGACGGTTTTGTCGCCGCTTCCGGCGAAGGGCTCTGGACCTACGAGACGGCCACAGCATCGCACATCGATATGCCCGCCCTACGCGAAGCACTTGCCGTCCGCGACGCTAGTCAACAAGGAAAACGCAGCTACGCGACCAAAATGCTCGCCAGCCTTCGCAATAAATTTGGCGGTCACGCCATTAATAAGCAATAGGAGCCCACTCTCATGACAACCACATCCCATACACCGCTACCGACGGCGCTTGTTATCTTTGGCGCATCGGGAAACCTCTCGCAAATCAAGCTCTTGCCAGCACTCTACGAGCTGCTCGCCTACAATCATTTGCCAAAAAACTTCACGGTCGTCGCCATTTTTCGCAGCTCCAGCATCAGCCTCGACGCGCTCATGGACCGCGTCGAGCTCGCCATGTTGCGCCAAGGCCGCACCGTCGACCAGAACATCTTACGACGCTTACGGGGTTTGATTCGACCTATCACGATGGATAGCACGAAACCAGAGGATTACGACCGCTTGCGCGACATGCTCGATAGCCTTGATACAGAGACGGGCGTCCAACACCAACGCGTATTCTATCTTGCGATTCCACCAAAGATTTTCATGCCCGTCATCGAGTGCCTGAGCCACGCCAAGCTCAATATCGAGACAAACGGCGTCGCACGACGGATTTTCGTGGAAAAGCCATTCGGCCGCGACCTCGAGACCGCAACGGCGCTTATTGACGGTATCAAGGAGCATTTCGGTGAGCATCAGATTTACCGTATCGACCATTATCTCGCAAAGGAAACGGCGCAAAATATCCTCACGTTCCGTTTTCGCAACCCGCTTATCAAGAGCATCTGGAGCAGGGAGGGCATCGACTATATCCATATCCGTGCACTTGAGAAAATCGGTATCGAAGGGCGTGCGAACTTTTACGAAGGCATGGGCGCGCTTCGGGACCTCATCCAGAGCCACCTCCTACAGCTCATGGCACTCGTGATGATGGACGCACCACGCGAGATGAAAAGCGCCGAGATTCACGAACAAAAAGCCGCCCTGCTTGATGCCATCAAACTACCGACTGAGCCAATCGATGATTTCGCTATTCGCGGTCAATACGAGGGGTACCGCGAGGAGGCGCTTAACCCCGACTCGCACACGGAGACGTATGCGCTCCTGCGCCTCGGCGTCGATCTGCCCGACTGGCACGGTGTCCCGGTCATTCTCGAGACAGGCAAGGCGCTCGACCGCAAAGAAACGTCAATCGAAGTTGTCTTCCGCGACCGCGACGCATCATCGACCGCACGTAACGTGCTGACTATTCGTATCCAGCCAAACGAAGGCATCTCACTGCAACTCGCCGCCAAAAAACCAGGGTTCACCAACAGTGTCGAGCCAGTCACGATGGAGTTCTCCTACGATTCAGCGTTCGCCGACAACAACCCCGAAGCCTACGAGCGCGTGCTCTTCGATGCCATCGTCGGCGACCAAACACTCTTTGCGACGAGTGCCGAAGTCCTGCGCAGCTGGGAGATTATCGAACCAATCATCAAGCACTGGGAACACAGCGCCGAGCTGCCATCAAGCTACAAAAAAGGCTCACACGGTCCTACGGACGCGACGACGGCGAAGCAATCGATTATCGACTGAGTACGAACGAAAAGGTAAGCGCAAGAATTGTTGCATTTTCGCTTGCGCTTACCAAGGGAGGCGGGCTATACTAGAGGCAGTCACTGGCAAGAAACCAATAGCTAGACATAGGGGGCACTATCAAACCACGTCAGATCAGCCGCTTTTGGCATAATCGCATTTGCGAAGCGAGCAGCGTATTTGCTTTGGTCATCGTGGTTCTGTATGTCCTCCCATTTGTCATCGCGGTAGACAGCCCTTTGCTTCAGGGTTTTGTTTACATCCCCATGGCGTCTGCCATCCTCGCCGGCATTACTTTGCTCATCGCATTGGTGACGCGCCTTAAAACCCCCCATGCCTGGCTCCAACAAACCGCAATCGTCCTCTACCTCCTCACGCTCATCACACTGGCTATTATTGTCGTCAACACCGGCCTATCGCCAACCTCCGTCGCGCTCCTCGCACTCGTCGCCTTGCCGGCAGGCTACTTTCGTACACCCGGCATCGCACTTGCCGTGCTCGTTATCGACAGTGTGCTCGTCTACGACTTCTATACGAAGGGCATCGCCTCGACGTCACCGATTGCAACCGTGCTCGTGCTCAATCTCCCCATTTTTCTTGGCGGCATTCTTTTTCTTCGCACTGAATCCGTCGACGCAGAAGCCACCACCGAAGACCTCTCTTACTATCAACTTGCCTCCCAACTCTCCGAAGTATCGGGGAAATCAGATATCGTCATCAACGCTATCGCTGACGGTGTCGTCGCTCTTGATGGCCAAGGAAAAATCGAGCTGCTCAATCCCGCAGCCCAGCGTATTCTCGGTTGGACTCGCCAGGATGCACTCACGCTTAATTACAAGTCGGTGCTGAAACTTGTCGATGCAAAAAATGAAGAGGTCGACCCGATGGTCGATCCGGTCCAGCGCGTCATGTCGAGCAACATGCAGGAGACCACCAATGCGCTCAGCCTTCTGACACATTCTGGCAAAAAAATCCTTGTCGCTCTGACCGTTTCTCCAGTTGGTCAATCCGGGTCGGGCGTCCTCGTCGTCTTTCGCGACATCACCAACGAACGGGCCGAGGAACGCCAGCAAGCAGAATTCATCAGCACCGCCAGTCACGAAATGCGCACTCCCGTCGCCTCAATCGAGGGATACCTCGGACTCGTGCTCAATCCCGCCACTGCCACCATTGACGAAAAAGCCCGAGATTTTATCACGAAAGCGCATGCTGCTGCACAACACCTTGGCCGCCTGTTTCAGGATTTACTCGACGTCACAAAAGCAGACGATGGCCGACTTGCCAACAGTCCAAAGGTCGTCGACATGACCCCGTTTGTCGAGGAGATATTCGACGGACTCGCGCCAAAAGCAAAGGAAAAAAATCTCCGCTACATCTTCAAACCATCCATCGAAGACGGCGCGACACGCGACCAGCGCGATCGTCTTATCGCCCGCAATATTACGCCGGTCTTCTACGCCAACGTCGACAATGACCACCTGCGCGAAGTGGTTGGCAACCTCATCGAGAACGCAATTAAGTACACCCCCGCCGGAGAGGTCGTGGTTGATATCAATGGCACCGACGACAAGATTACTGTCGATGTTACCGATTCCGGCATCGGCATCCCCGCCGAGGACATGCCTCATTTATTCCAGAAATTCTATCGCGTCGACAATAGTGAAACGCGCGAAATCGGTGGCACTGGCCTCGGACTCTACTTATGTCGCCGTCTCTCTGAGGCAATGGGGGGACGCGTTTGGGCAGAGAGTGAATTCAAAAAAGGAAGTACCTTTCACCTCGAGATACCGCGCATTAGCCATAACGAAGCGACCAAACTGATCGAGGACGCAGTTTTGCGTGCCGAAACCGCCGCAAGCCAGGGAGAAACAGTTCCAAACGACATCCCGACAGTCACCTCTGTCGGCACACCAGCAATGACCGCTCCACCCCAAGAAAAACCATCGATTCAAATACCCGTGCAATCACCAACCGCACCGACGCCCCCTCAACCGCTTACGCCACCCGCGTTCGCCACGCCTTTTACCCAGCCGCCACAACCATCTTTGCCGATCTCTCCAGCGCCACGCCCGAGCACTCCAACGTTTCGCCCGGCTCCTCGACAAAATACCCCGCTCAGTGCCATCGAATCAGACCCCGCTCGCTTCTTGCAGTATCGTAGCACAGCGCCAAATCCTCGTCCGGACAGCAATCAAGTGCGATAACTATAGAAATTTCAAAAACCATAAGCTACAATAGGAAGTAATATGACCAAGATACTACTTGTTGAAGACGACAAAAGCTTACGCGAAATTTACGGTGTCCGTCTTCTCGCCGAAGGCTACGATATTGTTTCCGCTGGCGACGGGGAAGAGGCGCTTGCCATGGCAATCAAAGATCGACCCGATTTGATCGTGAGCGATGTGATGATGCCAAAGATTAGTGGTTTCGATATGCTCGATATTTTACGCAGCACAACCGAGACACGCGACATAAAAGTCATTATGATGACCGCCCTCTCTAGCGAGGACCAACGTCAACGCGGCGTCGCGCTTGGTGCCGATCGCTATCTTGTCAAATCCCAAGTCGGCATCGAAGATGTCGTTCGCACCGTCCACGACGTCCTCGGCGATGCCCCGACCCTTACCGGCGCGAGCGCACCGTCGCCGTATCTGGCACAGCCGGCCGCCCCACAGCCCGTCGCCAGCGCAGCAACCGCTCCACCGCAACCGGCCGCTCCTGCGCCCGAGCCGATAGCCACGACGAGCTTACCTCAGCCAACCGCTCCTTTTTCGACTCAGCGCCCCGTCAGTCTTGGCGATCGGGTCATTCATCCGATTGAGTCAAACAAACCGGCGACCGACAATATTGCGAGCTTGATGGATCAAGAACTCGCAAAAATTGGCGCATCAACGATCTCGACACCAAATGAGCCAGAAGAGCCAAGCACGCCGCTGCCACCAATGCCAGCTCCTACGCCCGCGCCAGACCTTGCGACACCGCCTGCGTTTACGCCGCCCGCCCCTGTCACAACGCCACTCCCAACGGAGCCAATCGCGCCGACGTCGCCGATTGCACCAG
This sequence comes from uncultured Candidatus Saccharibacteria bacterium, assembly GCA_964433265.1. Classification (GTDB taxonomy): domain Bacteria; phylum Patescibacteriota; class Saccharimonadia; order Saccharimonadales; family Saccharimonadaceae; genus Saccharimonas. The sequence goes on from CAYSQL010000026.1 coordinate 10,050, forward strand.
TGCCGCCCGCTCCGCAACCAATGCCCCTTTCACCAGTGCCGCCACTTCCACAAATGCCCGCGACCCCACAATATGCGCCACAGCCGGTACAGCCAACACCCCCAGCTCCTGCCACACCACCGATGCCGACGAGCCCAATCTCCTTCGAGGAAACCCCTCTTCAGGTACCAGACAGGCCGACGCCACCAGCCGCATAGAGTATACTGATTATATGGTGACGACGGAAACAATTCGTCTCAACAAACACCTAGC
>CAYSQL010000027.1:0-10250 GCA_964433265.1 uncultured Candidatus Saccharibacteria bacterium
TAGAGCATCGTCTCGATAATTGTAAAACCGCTCTCTTCCCCTCCCATATCTACCGCCATTATAGCATAAGTGTCTCTAAAACAACCGTAGCTCCATGAACCACGAGATGATGCCTGTACCATATGCAAAACTCAACAGCATGCCAGTCATCAATAACGGACCAAACGCAATTTGAGAGCCGCTGCCTAGTTGTCTTCGCAATATACCCGGCAGAACGATGATACATCCGAGTAAATTCGCCAGGAAAAGCGCCAGAAATGCCAGCTTCCAGTCGCCCAAGAATAGCGCGAGTCCAGCGCCAAGTTTCACATCCCCAAATCCAATCCACCCGCCTTTTGAAACTACGTAAAGAATAGCATAGACTCCCGACAGAATTGCTAGCGCGCCAAGCACATTTGGGAGGGCAACATCTCCGTGTGCGATAAAGCGCACCACGATAAACAGAATACCGATCCCTAAATAGGCGTAGTTGGCGATATCTGGCAACAGCTTCCATTTCGCGTCGTACCCTGCCATAATCGCAAGAACGACGAGCGATGCAAGCCAAATGCCAAACAACAACCAATCAAGCCCCCCAGTGAGCGCCCACGGCCACAGAAGATACGAGGCGACGAACACACTCGCAACGCCAAGCTCCATCAGAAGCTCAAATACGCCAATCCGCGCATGGCAATACCGGCACCGACCGCCAGTAGAAAACCAGCTTGCAATCGGTAGCAGGTCGTACCAGCCGAGTCGGTGACCGCAGTGCAAACAACGGGAATAGTCAGTCTTGACCGTATTTTGCGTTAAAGGCAGCAGCCGTTTCCACTCTTTTTCGTCGACTGCCAAGCCGTCTTTTTTGTCTTCGGCCAGTTGGCGCGCCCGCAGGCGCCACACCTGCGCCCCTGCAAAACTACCAAAAATCGCCCCGAAAACAGCAAGAAGCACAGAAGTAATAACCATATACATAAGTGGTATTATAATCTACCGACAAAAAGAAGACCACCCTATGAATGGGTGGCACGCTTCTTTGTTGGCACTAACGGCGTTTTATACGTCTTGGCACGTCAGTGCGTTGCCGTTCTCCATCCGCATGATAATCGCGGCATTTCTGGCCGACGGTGACGAGACAGGCTTATTGTCGGTACCGCACTTCGCGTGCGTCACCACCTGAACGGTACTCGTATCCGGATTGGTGTCGTCGACAGAAGTAAGACTCGTACTGACTTTTACGGTATACTGATTGTCAATAATGGTATCAGGAGTGGCATCCGCCCCATCAACGTAGCCCTTAAGATCCATACCGCTTCCTGGCTGGTTTCCCCGATTATTTGATTGATACGTCGTCACCGCAGAAGCAACCTTACCAAGCACTGTCTTGCGTGCCGTATCACGCTGGTTGCGCTGCAGTGCAGGGAGCGCGATAAAGACCATCAGGAAGATTAGCGCCGCGATTGCCAACACCAGGACAACCTCGATAATCGTGAACCCTTTCTGTTTTAATTGCTGCGTACTCATACCTCTGTTCAATCCACCTTTCTCATGAACTTGCTTATCCTTTTCCTAATATACCCCACGACCTAGCGGCCTGTCTATACTAAATTCCATTCACGAGGTTATAAATTGGGAACAAAATCGCCCCCACCATACCACCAGCAACTATCGCCAGTACTACCATCAGAATCGGTTCAATCGCCGTCGAAATAGTCCGGATTTCTTCATCGAGCTCGTCCTCGTACACTTGCGCCGTCTTTCCCATCATTTCGTCAATCTTCCCAGACTGTTCACCAATCTTGATCATTTGCGGCACCATGGGCAATATGTAGTCTTCAGGCTCCAGCGCGATCGAAAGCGCCTTGCCGCCCTTCACTTTCTCGGACGCTCGATTGATACTATCTGCGACGACAACGTTACTCACGCCTTCCGCGCTAATACGAAGCATGTCAAGCATAGCAACCCCTGTCGACAGCAGCGTCTCACCAGTGCGCGCAAAGCGCGCCATGTAGAGTTTACGAAACATACCCTTAAAAAAGGGAACGTTGAGTTTGAATGTATCAAATGCTCGGATGCCCGCCTCAGTCTTGCCATATTGCCGGCCAAAATAGACGAGGGCAACGACAACAATCAACACCACCCACCAGTACTGCATCAGAAACGTAGCTGTATTAATCATGATTTGTGTCAGGAACGGCAATGTCTTTTTCATATCGTGATAGAGCTTTGCTACTTGTGGCACGACACTCACCAGCATAAAAATCATGACGCCAAGGATTACGAACAGGACGATGATCGGATAGGTCAACGCGCCCTTGATTTTACTCAACATCGCCGCATCTTTTTCTTGTTGCGCAGCAATCCGCTTCAGTGCCTCATCGAGCGTACCCGATACCTCTCCTGCCGCGACGAGCGCAAGAAAGATTTTGTCAAATACCTCTGGGTGCTTGCCGAACGCTTCGGACAGCTGCCGGCCGCCCTCTACGTCAGCAATAACCTCCTGGATAATGCCTTGGAGTCGTTTATTTTGTGTCTGTTCGAGCACGGTCCGAATACTCTGCGCGAGCGGCAGTCCCGCACCAATCAACGTCGCCAACTGACGTGTAAAGACGATTTTGTCCTTCGTGGTGATGCGATTCGACAGCTTACCAAGAATCGAGTCCTCGCCCGTGTCCTCCCGTAAGTTCAATGGTACATACCCCTGTTCGAGCAGTACTTTCGCCGCCGAGCGCTCAGACTCGGCTTGAACGACTGATTTTACGACCTTATCCGATGATTTGTCGCGCGCTTCGTAGATAAACTTCTTCACGGGATTAGCCTCTCATCAACCTTTCAAACTCTGTCAAATCAACAGCAAACTCCCGCGCGCTGTCATAGGTAATCGCACCGCCTTGCACTAGGCTTGCAAGCGTACGATCCATCGTCTGCATCCCTTGGTCGGCGCCGGTCTGGATAATCGCGTCAAGCTGATGACTCTTGCCTTCGCGGATGACATTACGCACTGCAGGATTAGCAACAAGCACCTCGGCTGCAACGACACGACCGCCACCAATCGCCGGCACGAGCCGTTGCGAACAGATCGCCATCAGAATATTTGCAAGCTGTGCGCGAATCTGTGGTTGCTGGTGCGGCGGGAAAACGTCAATCATACGATCAATACTCTGCGCTGCCGAGTTGGTGTGAAGCGTTGCGAACACTAAGTGACCCGTCTCGGCAATTGTAATCGCCGCGCTGATCGTCTCAAGATCGCGCATCTCACCAATTAAGACGACATCTGGATCTTGGCGCAAACTTGAACGAAGCGCCGCCGAGAACGAATAGGTATCATAGTGCACTTCGCGTTGTACGACAACTGATTTTTTTGATTTATGCGTAAACTCAATCGGGTCTTCAATCGTAATAATGTGCTGCGCACGCTCGGTATTAATCTTGTCGACAAGCGCCGCGAGCGTTGTCGATTTACCAGAACCAGTTGGCCCCGTCACGAGCACGAGCCCGCGTGGATAGTCAGCGAATGTCATCACAACAGGAGGCATGCCAAGCTCTGTCACCGATTTAATCTCATTTGGAATCAAGCGCAACGCCGCCGCCAAATTACCGCGCTCGTGAAAAGCATTCACACGAAATCGTCCTAGGGTACCAAAGGCGAATGAAAAATCAAATTCCTTGTCCTTCATAAGTATCTGTTGCTGATCTTTGTCGAGAATAGCAAAAACCAGCGACTCAACTTGTGGTTCATCAAGCGCATTAAACCCAGGAATCGGCACAAGTGACCCATCGATACGAAGCATCGGTGGCAAACCAACCTGAATATGCAGGTCAGAAGCCCGTTTGCGCACGACTTCTTCTAGTAGTACTTCGATCCGTAATTCTTGTGGTTGCATGCCCTCTCCCTTTTTATGCCATATCTGACGCGACTCGGTTTACTTCTTCTAACGTCGTCATTCCTTGAAGTGCTTTGAGATACCCATCTTGACGCATCGTCACCATACCTTGCTCGATAGCCTTGCGTTGGATTTCGGCGCTCGTTGCGCGCGCGGTAATCAACTTTTGAATTTCGTCGGTCACTTCCATGACTTCATAGAGTCCCGCTCGTCCGCTGTAGCCCCGCGGCTGCGAAGGAGTGTCACGCCCCTTGACTAGAGTATAAGCGGTTTGACCGGCTAGTGGCAAGTCTTTATAGCCAAGATCAGCCGAAACACGAGCTACTTCTTCTTTGGTTTTTGGCAGAAGATGGCCAACGGTGTCGAGGATACTTTTCGTCTCAAGAGGACTCGACCAATAGGCGTCGCGCTTCGGCCCAACTCGGCGCACGAGGCGCTGTCCGATAATCGTGTTAACCGTACTCGCGATGAGAAACGGCTCAATATTCATATCGAGCAAACGCGGCAACACGCCCGCCGCCGAGTTGGTATGGAGCGTACTGAATACGAGATGTCCGGTGAGCGCCGCTTGTACCGCCAGGTTCGCCGTCTCGCCGTCGCGGATCTCCCCTACCATCACAACATTCGGATCCTGGCGCAGGATCGAACGTAGTCCCGTCGCAAACGTCAGCCCCACCTCAGCGTTCACTTGAATCTGATTGACGCCATCCATCTTGTATTCAACCGGGTCCTCAAGCGTCACGATATTAATGCTTTCGTCCTTAATTTCCTTGATAAGCGCGTAAAGGCTCGTCGACTTTCCCGAACCTGTCGGCCCCGACGTCAAAAGCATACCATTTGGCTTCTTGATGCCCTTGCGAATCGTACGGAGCGCCCGGCCCGCGTAGCCCATCTCCTCGAGGTCAAAGCTATTGCCGGTTTTATCGAGCAGACGAATCACGACCTGCTCGCCCCAGACGACAGGGCTAATCGCGATGCGCAAATCAACTTCCTTATTGCCAACTTTCACCGCAAACTGACCATCCTGTGGCACGCGATGCTCATCAATTTTAAGGTTTGACAAGATTTTTATACGGCTAACAAGCGCCGGCTCGATACTTTTTGGCAATTGCATAATCTCACGCAAGACGCCGTCGATACGACAGCGAATCTTGAGCGCCTTCTCCAACGGTTCGATGTGAATATCGCTCGCCCGAGCCTTGACGGCATACTCCAAGATCGTACTCAACGCCCGGCTAATCGGCGAATCTTGAACAATCGTCTTGATGTCATTTGCCTCTTCTTGCGCGGCTTCGTTTTGTGATGCTTGTGCAGCGACATCAACACTCGAAAGATCAGTCTTATACTGGTCGAGAACGTGTCGAACGCCGGATTCCGATGCCATGAAGACCTTGAGTGGACGCTGAACGCGATTAGCGAGATAGTCGACAGCCTGCACGTTATTCGCATCAATCATCGCCACCGCCAAGCGGTTTTGGACCTCGGCGAGCGGCACGGCCATGAACCGTTCGGCAATATCCGACGGCAACAACGACAAAATGTTCTGATCGATAATACTGTTCGTCAGATTAACATACGGGACGCCTGACACCTGAGCAATTGCGTGCGTTAACAACTCATCGTCGACGATATTCTCAGAAGTCAGAACCGTCAGAAGCGGCTTGCCAGAATTGGCTGCCGTCGCGCTCGCCTCTTCAATCGTCGCCGCACTCACAAGACCCTCCTCAACGAGCAGGGTGGTCAGTTTTTCCTGAATATCGCTTGTCATTAACGCCATGCAGGCTCCTCGTTACTTACCGATAAATGTTTCAACGGTTGGATTAATGGCGTCGCTATTAAATACTTTCGGGTCTGGGTCGGCGACTTTGCTCGAGATCACCTCGATCGTTGGCACCGATTCACCTTTCTTCGACACTTGCAGAAATGGCACATTGTTCGCAATCGCAAACGCCGCCATCACTGCGATACTTGCGATAAAGATAATCATGGCTATATCTGTTTTTTTCATTTCGCACCATCCGGTTTTACTGTTGTTTTTTGCAATTCAATCGTCTTTTCGGGCAAATAAAATGCATGAGCGGTGACTGTCAGCGACGTCTTACTCGCCGACTGTTCAATCCTCAAGTTATCAATATCAATTGTGCGCACTGAGCGCTCAAGACGTTTGAGCAACTCCTGGAGCGCGTCCGGGCTCCCCGATGTCACCGTCATCGTAAATGGCATGCTCTGCGTGCCCCCCACGGTCTTGGCGACGGTAGACGTCGTGACGCCAACGGTATTGAGCGCCTCTAGCGTTACCCCAGATTGGCCACCAACAAGCTTTTCTTGTAGTGACGAACCGAGCGCAAGTGGATTATTCGTCGCCGGCAAAGCATCAAGCACGACCTGCAGAGGCAACTCAGCGTCATTTGCTTTTGCGGCCTTGAGCGCGTCGCTCGTCGCCTCAACCTTGCGGATATTGTTCTGCAGATCAGAAATCGTCGCGTTGTTCTTGCTCAATTTCGCGGCAGTATCCATTTTTTTACTCACGACTTTTTGACGAAACGTGATTTGTTGAACCAAAAACCACGAGACAACAAGCGCAAAACCGATAACCGCCGAGGCAATTGCCACCCATATAAACATCGTCCGACTCGACTGCGCGATTTGTTGCCTTTTCCTGAGTGCGGCCTCTTTCTGCGCCATGCTAGTTTCCCCCCTTTTGGTCAGTTGCCTGCGGCGCGAGCAAATTCTCTGGTACATGCACCTTCGAGTCTGTCACGTCGATGCGACCCGTCGGCGATACGATCGCAACTTTTTGCTTGGCGTTACTAAACAGTTCCTCTGGATAGGTAAACGAAAGTTTAAAACGCAGGACTCGCGCGCCGCTCGCATCCTGTCCGTAATTCGTATCCGTCAACGTCACTGATTGCGAGAGAGGCTTCGTCGTTATACCCGACCCATCGCTATTTGTAATTTCGACATTAGTGTTCGTGATTGTCTTTGTCAAAATATCCGTCGCGGTGAAGCTATTGGCCGCCGACCCTTCGATTGCAATCGTTTTTGTGCTCGGGTCAAGAGTGACTGTCGACATACGAATATCGTTCGGCGCGGCTGGATTGACTGCGGTCATGACGACAAAAATCCGCGAACTCACTGCTTTACTGTCATTGACCGCAGATATACTACCAAGCTGATTTTGAATCGTCAGGAGATTAGCGAGATTATCTACCTTCTGGAGTTTACTGTATTCGCTCTTAATATTACTATCTTGCACGAGCTCCGCTACTTTTTGCATACCGAGCAAAACCCCAAGGAGGGCAACGACTCCCGCCGCGACAATCATTGCGACAATTGATCCAGACACGACCATACTGCGCATATGCTGAGCGCGAATGAACTCCTGCTTGACGTCGGGGATAAGATTGACTTCAATCATGATCGGTTCTTCCTTTTTGCTAATCCAATTGCTGTCGTAAATTCAGACGCCACCGCAGCGAGCTGCTGCTGTTCGGCTTGCGACATGTGGACACCTTGCCACGGATTCGCCGGGACCGCTTGGATACCGACTTTCGCGGTTAGATACTCATTCAATCGCGGAATAACCGCCCCAAAGCCGGATAGCTGAACGCTCCCAATCGCCGCGTTAGGATATCGAGTCTGGAAAAATTTCACTGACTTTGTGATCTCAGCCGAGAAGCTATCGAGAACATTCTCGACCGCGTGCAACACCTGCCCCTCAAGCCGATCGGGAGCAAGCCCAAACTTCAATATAAACTGACGCGCCTGATCTTCCTGAACGTTGAGATTCTGCACTGCCGCCTTGATTAATGACCCAAGACCGGTCGGAATCATGCGCACGAGACGCGGCGTATCGCCGTAAGTAATCGCGAGATCACTCGAAAGCTCCCCTATATCAATCAATAGCGCCGCCGTGTTTGCCGTACCTTCGGGAATTAATGCACGCACCATCGCGATGGGATCTGGTTCGGCGGCAATAACATTGAGACCAAGCGCCTCGACAAGCTCAAGCCGCTCTTCACTGTACGATTTCGCGGTACTGGTAATGAGCACCTCCTGCTGCCCCTGGGCATGCAGTGACGGCCCAAGCAGTGCCCAGTCAACCTGCGCGTCATCGACCGCCATTGGGATATATTGATCAATCTGATACTTCATCGTGGCGCGCAGCTCAGAGTCGGAAACGATTGGCACGTCAATAACCGTCGTGAACGTTTTGTTCGACGGAAGGCCAATCACGACGTTCTTCGTCTTGATACCACCCTGGCCAATCGCCGTCATAATCACTTCACCAAGACGCCGACGCGCCTCCGACGAATCGCTTGACGTCGTTTTACTATCTACTGGCGCATAGCTATGATTCACCAGACTCCAACTGCCTTCACTACCCGATAACTGTACGACACGAATCGCGTTCGTACCGATATCGAGTGCAAAGAATTCGCCCATCCCTTTTCGCAACTTCATACTGTCCCCTATTATACATAAGCTTTATCCGTCGGCGCAAGCCTAATTTGCCTAAAAACGCGGCGGAAGCTCGGTCGTCATCACTGTGTCCATACGCCCCGAAGCTGACGCCTGCGCTGTCGCCCATAAATAGGCATCCGGACGCATATTGATTACCTCTGACGACGTTCGCGCATCACCTACCGGATCCTCGCCGTTCGTACGCCTCAGCTGTAGCTCACGCGCGATGACTGGCCCATTAATCACGAGCGGATTTTTATCGCAAGGACCGCCAGCATACAAATCTTTGTAATACGGAGTGACGATATCGTCGCACGTCGAAATACTGCCGTAGGCTACCGCGCCGCCTGCCATTTCCGGCACCGCGACGAGCCACGCATCAATTTGCGACACGTCACTATCGATCACGATATTGCTTGCCACGATGATGATTTGCGGGACACCACTCGCGCTCGCAAATGGCCTATTACCAATGAGCAAGTTGCTCGCACCCCCCACCGCACCCTTACCAATATGCAAGGTTTTGCCACCAGTGCTACGGATAATAAGCGTCGTCAAGCTAGGGCTCAACGTACCCGAAATATTCACATTACCGCTATTGACATCCACGACCGCCGTCTTTGGATCACTCGCGCTACCTGTGATGGTACCGATATCAATATTTGTTGCCGTCGCCGCCATCGTCGACGCACGACTCGTAAGGCCCTGCACCAACCCCGACACAGCGGCGGGAGGCGCAAAATGTCCATACGCCGCCGAATCAGTATTTGAAAATGTCAACATATTCAAGGTGGAATTTGGAACCCCGAGAGGTGCACCCACCTTACCAGACAGCGCACCACCAGAGAAGGAGGTAATCGTCCCATTCGTTGGCGCAAATAGACCGTACTCGCCCCAACTTCCCTTTGTATTCGAGGTGTAGTCGGTATGCCCCGTTATAATCGACGAATTGTCGTCGTTTGCGCCCATCGCAATCGTCGGACCGAAGTAGTCGCTTCCCACGCGCACATCCCCGCCCCATACCTGGATACGTGGCCGTTTTGCGGCGACGATACATTTGAGTTCACTGTAGCCCCACACCGGATTCGCCTTCTGCGTCGGCTTGGTCACCGCAGTCGCGTAGCATAACCGTTCGCCAACCTTCAGATTCGTAAAACTATCCGGATTCGGACCGTTAAACGACACGCCCGAGCCGTCCGGCACCTGGCCTCCCCCACTTTGCCACGACGCATTACAGCCACCAGCTGAATAAACGCTGCTACCTCCCTTGAAATAATCGCACGGTGCTTGATTTGACGTTCCTCCAGTGGTGTACGCCCCCGTCACTGGATCAGGTTGTCCTGGATCGTAATGAATACGCACCAAGTACCACTTCGTGTCTGGCGCCGACCACGTCCCATTTGTTTTGACCGTGCCAGTCACCGTATAGGTGCTCGCTGGGCTCTCGACAATCGTGTAGTTCGGGTCAACAGCAATTGTTGGCGTCAGCGTATAGTTAAACGGCACATTAACACAAGCCGCGCTAGATGCTACCCACCCATTGACGCTCGTACTCCCCGGGAAGGCATTGATATCTTGACATAACGTATGCCCACCGTCGCCCGGCTTGATCGTATAGGACATGTATGGTCCGCCGTTCTCCCCGTTTTTGTTGTATATATACTGACCATTCTTCGCCTTCGCACCCGACGAATAGGGAGCATTATTCTGCCCATAGACATTATTATACGAGGAATCAGAGAATCCCTGGCGCTTCACGAAATATTCAACCGTTGATAGCATGTCAGTCGGCCCATTATTCTTTAATGAATGCGACCAGGAGTAGGTCTGTCCAATCTTCCCATTATTGATGGTTGCGCCGTTCTTATAGCTACCGCCAGGCAATTGCTTGATACCACTTGTCGCCGAGATGGACCAGTTTTCGGG
>CAYSQL010000028.1:0-9978 GCA_964433265.1 uncultured Candidatus Saccharibacteria bacterium
TGGCAAAAGTCCGTACGGCTATCATCGAGGCTGGTCTCGCGGTGACCGAGGCGGAGCTGCAATATGTCCCGAACGCGCTCGTGCCAGTCGACGACCTGGAAACGGCACGAAAAGTGCTCAGGGTGCTCGATGCGCTGGATGACCTCGACGATGTGGTGAATGTGCACACCAATGCCGATATCACCGTTGATGTAGAATAAACAATCTAAAATTGCTCATGCTTGACCTCCATTGCACGCACTCGGTATAACTACGGGTAATATTTCTGACGGAGGGATGCGGTAAATGGCGGCGAGGTTTTTTGGTGCGATGAAGAGGGCACGGTATGTGCTCGTAATGGCGAGTCTTCTCGTGCCGAGTGGAAGTGCGTGGGCGGCGCCCGAAGTCTCGACGGCGCAGGTAGTCGCGCCAGTAACCGTGCAATCACCGCCACCGCCCGTGAGCGCAACGACGCCCGATGTCATCATGACCGCCTTCTCAACGGGCGATCGGCTTGAATTTGTCGAATTATACAATCAAGCATCCACGGCGATTGACCTGAGCGATATTGTCATCGCGACGACCGATACGCTTGGTGGAGCGCAGACGATGCGTTTGCAATCTGGATGGTTGTTGCCGAAGCGGTACGTGACGTTTGCCGATAGCCAGTTCGTGACTGGCGCGCTCCGGTTTGGTACGGTCCAGCAGGCAACGACGGGCGATCTCGTCACAATTCGCGTCGTGCGCATGGGCGTCGATACGCAGTCGGTCGACGTGCCGCAGACCAATGACTACATTTGGGCGCAACATAAACAGCGGGGCAATACGACACTGAAGCAGACGGGAGGTTTTGCGACGGATTTCGTCAAGAAAACCGCGAGTAATCCAGTGGTGGTCGCGAGCGAACCGCTCTATCTCCCCCCAGAGACGATTGGTGGACTGGCGTTGTACGAGATTCATGCGAATCCAAACGCTTGTGCACCGGTGATTGAGTCGACGTTTGATCTGCGCTGTAGTGACTATATCAAAGTAGTGAATACGGGTGACGGGGCGGTGAATTTGGCTCCTTTTCGTCTCCGTGTCGGCAAATTTGGTGATGCGGCAAGTATAGCGACGGCCTTTTCGTGGCAACAACCGACACTGACGCTAGATGATGAGTATGTATTGGCGCCTGGCGCACAACTCATTGTGCACTTGCGCGATGATTTGCATCCGCTGGCGTTGTCGGCGTCGGGCAATTTCGTGTGGATCGAGGACGCGTATGGCCTCAAGACGTATGCGTATACGAACTATCCCGACCTGACGCTCGCGCAGTATCGCGACAAGTCGTGGGGGTACGACGCCGTGACGAGTCAATGGCGCGCAGCAACCCCTAGTCCGCTCACGATTGAGAATGATTTTACGGCGACCGATGAAATGACGACTAGCGCTCAAGTCATCGCGCCAAGCCCATGTCGCGACGGGCAATACCGGAGTGAGGAGACCGGGCGCTGTCGCAATATTGCACTGGCTGGCGAGACGCTCACCCCTTGCAAAGAAGGTCAGTATCGGAGCGAAGAAACAAATCGCTGTCGCTCGGTCGTGGCGACGGTTGCGGCAGCACTCAAGCCGTGCGCCGATGATCAATTTCGTAATCCTGAAACGGGGCGATGCAAAAAAATAGCCAGCGCTGATGACGGGCCGGCGCCGTGCGACGTAGGGTGGGAACGAAACCCAGACACGAACCGCTGTCGCAAGATAAAGGTGACCGACATGCCGCTCGCCAGTTTTCCGGTCGAGCCGATTAAGCAGACTGCAAATGCGACTGTGGTGTGGTGGGTTCTTGGCGGCGCGGGTGCACTCGCCGCAGGGTATGCAGCATGGGAATGGCGTCGCGAGCTCGCTGGGTTGGCGCGCCGGATTGCGATTGGCGTCGGACGGCGAAAATAGCTATACTAAAGCATATATGCGTATTATTGGGATTGATCCCGGGACGGGGATTTTGGGGTTTGGCGTGATCGACGCAGCACGGGGCGCGACGAAATTGGTGACGGCGGGGGTGATTACGACGCCCGCGCATACACCGTTGCCGGAGCGGCTCGAAGAGATTTTTGACGGGCTGACGGAAATCATTGCCGAGACGAACCCGAGTATCATGGTGATTGAAAAATTGTATTTCAATCAAAACGTGACGACAGCGATTAGTGTTGCTCAGGCACGGGGGGTGGCAATGTTGACCGGTCGTCAGGCAGCCTGTGAGATTATCGAGTATACGCCGCTGCAAATCAAGCAGGCAATGACGGGCTATGGACGAGCGAATAAGAAGCAGATCCAGGAAATGGTGCGCCTACAGCTCGGACTGAGCGAGGTGCCAAAACCGGATGACTGCGCTGACGCGCTGGCGGCGGCAATCATGCATGCATTCACCTTGCGTGGACAGTAGGGTATAATAGAACTATCCATGAACGGCAAGAAAAAGCAGCCGGGCCGCATGAATCAATATGCGAATCTCGTCGGCTCAAAACCGAAATCTCGCCGCGCGCCTCGAAAAAAACAGCGCCGTCTGTTGGCGTGGTTCTCGGCGCTGAGCTTTAAGAAAAAAGTGACCGTCATAGCGGCGCCGATTCTCGTGGCGCTCATCGTGATTCCACTCGTTACCTACGCCTATTACGCGCGGGATATCGGCGACAAGGATCGGTTGATGAACCGCAATAACACAGGCATCGTCCTGACTGACAAGGACGGCAAGGCGTTTTATAGTGTCGGTCGCGCAGAACATCGGACGCTCGCCTCTCTCGACGAGATTTCGCCGAATATGCAGCACGCACTCATTGCGAGCGAGGACAAGGATTTTTATAAGCACGGAGGCTTTAATCTACTCAGTATCTTTCGCGCCGCTTTTACGCGAGTGGGTGGTGGGTCGACGCTGACGCAGCAGCTCGTCAAGAATACGCTCCTATCTGATCAGCATACGGTGCTGCGTAAATACCAGGAGTTATTCATGTCGATCGCCGTCGAGCAAAAATATTCGAAGAACGATATCCTTGAAATGTATCTCAACTCGGTGTATTTTGGTGAAAACTCATTTGGTATTGAGGATGCCGCAAAAGCGTATTTCAATACCTCGCCAAAGGACCTCGATCTTGCGCAGAGTGCGATGCTCGTCGGATTATTGCCAGCCCCGAGTGCCTATTCGCCGATCAGCGGTAGCTTGCAATATGCCAAAGAGCGGCAAGATACTGTTCTGACCCGCATGGTGACGAATGGGTATATCACTGAGGCGGAGAAGACGGCTGCCGAAGCGGAAGTACTGACCTATGGCGCGGGCGCGAAAAACGACAACTCAATCGCCCCGCACTTCGCAGCGATGGTCGTTAAGGAACTGAGCGACAAATATGGCTACGAAACGGTTATGCGTTCAGGCTATCAGGTCGAGACGACGCTTGATTCGACGGCGCAGACGATGCTGAACGACAACTTACAAGCTGGCATGAAACATATCACCGCAATGGGCGGGTCGAATGCGGGTGCCGTCGTCATCGATCCAAAGACCGGCGATGTGCGCGCGCTCGTGGGAAGCGCGGACTATACCAATACCAGTTGGGGGGAGGTCAATATGGTAACGACCGCTCGTCAGCCGGGTTCGAGTTTTAAGCCGATTTATTACTCGGCGGCGCTCGCCGATGGGGTGATTACCCCCGCGACGGTACTTCATGACAAGCCGACGGATTTCGGGGGGTATGCACCGCTCGATGCCGACAAACGCTTCCGGGGAGATATTTCCGTGCGACGGGCGATTAGCCAGTCGCTGAATATCCCGAGCGTCGAGGTCATGCAAAAATACGGCATCGACAAGTCAATCGTGGCGGCGAATAACCTCGGTATCACGACGGTGTCAAAGGACAAGAACTACGGGCTAGCGTTGGCGCTTGGCGTTGCTGAGGCGCCGCTACTGCAGATGACCAACGCGTATGCAGCCTTTGCAAATCAAGGCCAGCAGTTTACGCCGACGCTCATTACGCAGATCAATGATAAATTTAACAAGAAAATTTTTAGTGCGTCGGGCAATTTGCCAAAACAAGCGGTCAGCAAAGAAGGCGCTTTCTTGATCTCGAGTATTCTGTCTGACAATGCGGCGCGCGCGCCGATATTTGGTTCGTCGTTGACGGTATCGGGGCATACGGTGGCGGTCAAGACAGGGACAACCGAGGATGACCGTGATGCGTGGACGATTGGCTATACGCCGAGCTTGGTAGTTGGCGTGTGGGTGGGGAATAATGACAATACTGTGATGAAAAGTGGTGGCTCAGATATGGCGGGTCCAATTTGGCGCAATACGATGACCAAGCTCCTGCAGGGGCAGCGTGACGAGGCCTTTCCAGTGCCAAGCAGTGTTGTCCAGAAACCGACGTGCAGCAACGGTGGTATTGCGGCGCGTAGTGGTGCGAACACCTTCAATGAATATTTCGTCGCTGGCGCTCTGCCAACCATCACGTGTAATAGTGAGCAGGTAAAAATCACCGTCTGTAACCTGACGACGCAAACGATGGAGACGATCAATGAAGGTGATTACAATGATCGGACGTATTCAAAAGATGCGACGCAGTGCCAGAAGAAGACAATTCAGGTGTGTGATTTGCAGACGGGCGCGGTGATGACTATCAACGAGAGTGATTTCGATGCGACGCAATATTCAAAAGACACGACGAACTGTCAAGCGAAACCGACAAAGATTTCCGCTTGCGATACGACGCTCGGGCAAATCGTTCAAATTGACCAGTCGCAACTCGATGGCGTACGCTATACGCAGCAGACTGATCCGACAAAATGCACGGTTGCGTCGTCCAATAGTCAGTGACGCGGCGTCTCTGCTCCAAAAATAGTGGAAAATGTGCGATACTATAGAGTATGATTGCACATATCTTTGGGGTAGTGGCCGAAAAATTTGCCGGTAGTGTCATCGTCGATGTCCAGGGTGTCGGGTACGAGATTAACGTAGCGACGAGTGATTTTGAGACGGCAACGCTTGGTGATGAGGTGAAGTTCTACACGTATCATCACATCCGCGAACAGGCGCAGGAACTGTTTGGTTTTTCGAGTCTGGCGGGTAAGAAATTATTTGAAATGTTGATTACTGTACAAGGCGTCGGTCCGAAGGCAGCGTTAGCGATTTTGAGCCTCGGTGACACTGAAATGGTACGAAATGCTATCGCGAACAGTGACAGCGGGTATCTTGCCAAGGCGAGTGGGGTCGGCAAGAAGACGGCTGAACGTGTCGTGGTGGATCTGTCGGATAAGGTCGGTATGCCGGTCGTCTACCGCAAAGATGGCGCCCCCGTGCAGACTGAGCTCAATACGAGCGATGAAGCGCTTGAGGCGCTGATTGCGCTTGGGTATACGCTCAACGACGCGACAAGGGCGCTCGAAGGCGTCGATGTGGGGCTCTCGACAAGCGAGCGAGTGCGTGAGGCGCTCAAGGGGTAAGCAATGGCAATAGAGAGAATCGTTGATACAGGCACGCATGACGAGGACAGCGAAGAGCAGCGGATTGAAGTGTCGTTGCGGCCGCAGCATTTTTCGGAATACATTGGCCAGGAGCGATTGAAGCGCAACTTGAAGTTGAGCATCGAGGCGGCAAAAAAGCGCGGCGAAGCGATTGATCACGTGTTGCTCTATGGGCCGCCGGGGCTTGGAAAAACGACGATGGCGACTGTTATCGCGAATGAAATGGGCAAGAAAATCCGCGT
Organism: uncultured Candidatus Saccharibacteria bacterium; assembly: GCA_964433265.1. Classification (GTDB taxonomy): domain Bacteria; phylum Patescibacteriota; class Saccharimonadia; order Saccharimonadales; family Saccharimonadaceae; genus Saccharimonas. The sequence goes on from CAYSQL010000028.1 coordinate 5,706, forward strand.
GACGGCGGGGCCGGCAATTGAACGGGCGGGTGATCTCGCGAGTATTCTCACGAACCTCGGTGATGGCGATATTTTGTTTATCGATGAAATCCACCGGTTGAGTCGCGCCGTCGAAGAGGTGCTGTATTCGGCGATGGAGGATTTCAAACTCGACATCGTCATCGGTAAGGGGCCGGCAGCGCGCAGTGTGCGATTGGATCTGCCAAAGTTTACTGTCATTGGTGCCACGACGCGCACGGGTAGTTTAGCGGCGCCACTGCGTGATCGGTTTGGGCATATTTATCGACTGGAATTTTATACGCCGGACGAAGTTGCAAAGATTGTCTCGAGGAGCGCGGCGATTCTCGATAGCCGTATCGAGCAGCCAGCAGCCGATTTGTTGTCGACGCGCGCTCGCCTGACGCCGCGTATTGCTAATCGACTCTTAAAACGCGTGCGAGATTATGCAGATGTGAATGGCGACGGGATTATCGACGCACCGACGACGAAGAAGGCATTGGCGATGCTTGAGATTGATGAGCTAGGACTTGATCCGGCTGACCGGCGACTGCTATTGAGTATGATTGATAATTATGGCAATAACCCCGTGGGCCTCAACACGATTGCGGCACTCACTGGCGATGAGGCGACGACGATTGAGGATTTTTACGAGCCCTATCTGCTCCAGATTGGGTTTATCGAACGGACACCGCGTGGTCGGCGGGTGACCCAAAAAGCCTATCGTCACCTCGGTAAGCCTATTGCATTGGATAATTCTTGATATAATGAAGGTGGAATGTCGATAGAAGAAACACAACGCCACAGAGAGGAGATGCGAGGTATGCAAGAGCAAGGTCAACCGCCCAAACCCGTTGCCTATGACGTCAATGGTGAGCCTCTCTACGCCTCTCCGCCTTCATCTGACGTGTCGGGCCGGCCACCCCATGTCCAAGTCGTGCATATGACGCGCGCCCTCGAACCAGAAGTAGTACAGGTGACACCAGAGGTCAAACAGCGCCATGACGAATCGGTCAAGGCGTTTCCCGACCTCAACCTTAGTGAGCACGAGTACATTGTGAGCGTGGTGCGTCGTCACTCGATTGGGCTATTTGGGACGGTATTCGTCACGGCTCTGAGCGTCGCGATTGTGTTCGCGATGCTGTTTAATTTTCCTTACTTTGCGACGTTTGTTGGTTTTTCGGTATCTGATCTTGGACTCTTTTGGTTGGTGGGATTGTTGATTATCGTCCTTTTTCTGCTAGGTGGGTATGTGGCGATATGGGTTTATAGTAATAATCGGCTATTTCTGACGAACGAGAGTGTTATCCAGGAAATCCAAACGAGCCTTTTTTCGAAGACCGAACAAACGGTGAGCTTGATGAATATCGAGGACGCGAGCTATGATCAGCATGGGCCTTTGCAAACCCTTCTTGACTACGGGTCGATTCGGCTCAGCACTGAGGGCGAAGAAACGACCTACCGGTTTAGTTATGTGGCACGTCCAAAGCGGCAGATTGCGATTTTGAATAACGCGGTCGAGGCATTCAAAAACGGGCGTCCGGTCGACGCGCCGACAGATGACGACACGCCGCGACAGGCGTCGACATCCTAGTATTGGTACATTGAAGGGGTAGTGTGGTTTCGTCTAGTTATTACGGCTTGTTTTTACGTAATCGCCTTCGCGCTCCATGGAGCTCGTTAGCTTGTAGCTTTTGCAGATGCCGTCTGTCGTACAATTGAGGCTATCGTAGCGATAGCTCGACCCGGTGTCCCCGAGTTTTACGCCATTCGGATCAGTAAAGAGGGCGGGGTCCATGGCACGTAGCGTCTTGCTATCGATTGAGGCTGGATAAGAGCCGTGCTGTTGGTAGTAAACCTCCTCGAGGTTGTAGTACATGGCGTTGATGGCGACTTTTCGCGCCGAGTCGCGTTGTGTGGCATTGACAGTGGCTTTTTCGCTGAAGAATAACCAGCCGCCGACGCCGAGAAGGACGAGGACGACGAGTAGCTCAATAACCGTAAAACCGCGAGAATGTTTCATTGGTACTATTATAGCAAACCTTGGCGGCAAGCGGTATAATGGAGAGTATAAAACAAAGGGGAGTATATGGCGAAAAAGACCGAATCAAAGACGATGGCCGAAAAACCGACTGCCAACGAGGGTAAGCTCAAGGCTCTCGGCCTCGCAATGGATCAAATTACTAAGCAGTTTGGCGATGGGTCAATCATGAAGCTTGGCGAAGCGAAAAAAGTCGATGTCGAGTTATTACCATCAGGCAGCCTCAGCCTCGATATCGCACTAGGTGGCGGGTATCCAAAAGGCCGTATCATCGAAATCTACGGACCGGAAAGCTCGGGCAAGACGACCTTGACGCTTCATGCGATCGCGGAAGTTCAGAAAAAAGGTGGCACGGCGGCATTTATCGACGCCGAGCACGCCCTTGATCCGGCGTATGCCAAACGGCTTGGCGTTGACACGGATAATCTGCTTGTCAGTCAGCCAGATAACGGCGAACAAGCGCTCGAAATCGTCGAGACGCTAGTGCGCTCGAATGCTGTCGATATCGTGGTGGTCGACTCGGTCGCCGCGCTCGTGCCGCAGGCAGAAATTGATGGCGACATGGGCGACAGCCATATGGGGCTCCAGGCGCGCCTGATGAGCCAAGCGCTCCGTAAGCTGACGGGTATCATCAATAAGTCAAAGGCGACGGTGATCTTTATCAATCAGATTCGTATGAAAATCGGCGTCATGTTTGGCAATCCAGAGACGACAACCGGTGGTAATGCTCTGAAATTCTACGCCAGTGTGCGCGCCGATATTCGTCGGACGGGCCAGATTAAAGAGGGTGAGGAAATCATTGGCAACCGTACGAAGGTGAAAATCGTCAAGAACAAGATTGCGCCACCATTCCGCACGGCCGAATTCGATATCATGTACAATGAGGGGATTAGCAAGACGGGTGATGTACTCGATCTCGCCGTGCAGTACGGGGTGGTTGGAAAATCGGGCGCGTGGTTTGACTATGCGGACGCGAAAATTGGCCAAGGGCGTGAGGCGACCAAGAAGTATCTCAAGGAGAATCCAGAGGTACTTGAAGAGATTGAGCGAAAAGTCCGCGACAAGGTGCGTGGTGAAGAGGAGCTGACGACGGCTTCGAGCAGTGTCGCAGAGGATGCAGTCGAGGCAGCGGACGAGGCGCCGCTCGAGTAGGCGGGCCGGAAAGGCGGGCGTGCCGTATTGCCACCCGCCGAGAGGTTTCTATGCGTATAACGGATATCCGGATTCAGGCGCGCAATCAAAACCGCGCCAATGTATCGGTTGACGGCGTCTATCGGCTGAGCCTCGATGTCTATCAAGTCGGCGAACTCGGCATCAAAAAAGGGAGTGAGGTCGACGAGGCAACGCTTGTACGGCTCGAGGGCGAGAGTGAATACGGCAAACTGTATGCCCGGACGCTCGAGTATTGTTTATTGCGCCCGCACAGCCAGCGCGAAGTGCGCGATTATTTGTGGCGCAAAACACGTCCGACAAAAACCCGTAGCAAAAAAACGGGCGAGCTTGTTGAGCGTCGTGGCGTAAGTGCGTCGAACGTCGATAGGGTACTCGAACGGCTCATCGACAAGGGCTATATCGATGATGAGAAATTCGCTCGGTTTTGGGTGGAGAATCGCAATCAGGCAAAGGGCAGTAGCCTAAAGAAAATCAGTCTCGAGCTGCGCGCCAAGGGAGTCGACCAAGCATTGATTGACCAGGCGCTCGGCACTTCGGAGCGTAGTGATGCGGCCGAGATTCGGAAAATCATCGCCAAGAAACGTCGTCGGTACCCGGATGATCAGAAGCTCATCCAGTATCTTGCGCGTCAAGGATTTCGGTTCGACGATATCAAATCGGCCCTTACGGATGAAGACGAGTAGGTGCTGTTGTCTCCCAGTGGCTCGGATTTTCGGAAGGGATTAATGTAGGACCCAGGCACTTCGTGGCGTTCGGGTTCTGGTGTCTCGGCCTCGGCGTGAACGATGATGGCGTCATTATTAATTTCGATGATTTGCGAACGGTGAATGACGAGTTCGGTGTCATTGAGGCTACGTAGCAACGGGCGCTTGACGATGAGCTGCTGGACGACGAATCCTCCAACGTCAAGCGTGTAGTCAGTCACCTTGCCAAGTTTATGCCGTCGCGTGTCGCGCACCATAAGCCCCAAGAGGGGGAATTGTAGGTCGTAGACTTCGCCAATCTTAATGACGTCGTGCGGCGCGACGAAATCATCGCTTGAGTCGACGATAAGGCCTAGAG
>CAYSQL010000029.1:0-9497 GCA_964433265.1 uncultured Candidatus Saccharibacteria bacterium
CTCGCCATCGTCAACGACGCGGGCGAGCATTTGCAGCAGCAACGCCTCAAACAACCCTACTACGGCTACTGGGGCCGCCCGACCGGTAAGATTCGTTGGGGCGAAACGATGGTCGAGGCAGGTGCGCGCGAACTGATGGAAGAAACTGGCCTCACCGCCGACCTCACGCCGCTCGGCTTCTTTCATAAACTCGACTACGACGCTAACGGCGAATTGCTCGAGGACAAATACTTTTGCCTCATCCACGGCACCAATCCACAAGGTGAGCTACTCAAGTATTCCGACGGCCAACGCAATGTCTGGATGAGCGACGACGAATTCGATGCCAAAGAAAACAAGTTTGGCGACTCTAGAGAAACGTCAGATCTCGTGCAGCGTCACGAAGTAGTGTTAATCGAAAAGAAATGTACCCGTCTCAATGACGCGTATTAGCTAGTTTATTCCACTGCGAATCGCGTCAGTAATCGCACTAATTTCCTCAGGAGAGGCGAGGTATACCGGATCTTTGCCGGTATTGAATTGTCTCGGCCACGCGTCGTCGGTATAGGTGTGACCATTAAATACCACCGGTCTACTATACCGTGGCACGAGGTGCCAATGGACGTGCGTTTCTTGGCCGTCACGCGCGGCATTGTTCATCAGGCACATCCAGTTAAACAGGTCAGGGCTAAACGCCACGCGCAGTCCCACTTCAAGTGCGATCACCACACGCCGAAATTCAAGCATTTCCTCACTCGTCAAATCACTAAGGCTCGGTTTGTGCTCGCGTAGTCCAACGAATGCACGCCCCAAATGCTGCTGGTTAGGGTTAAGTGTGGCGCGCCAAACACCCGACTCAACAATCGTCGGCAACGCGCCGTATATCTCTTCTCCATGGCAGATATCACAGAAGGGATCCGTCACGATGCACTCTCCGCTCGCCGATCAAACTTAATTGGAAAAGTATGGTCAACGGCGTGCTTAAAAATCATTTGTCCGCCACGATAATCAACATCTTTAAATTGTTGCGGATCCTTATATGCTATCTGATACACGTCTTCGCCAAGGGAAATCGCCTCCGGGTCGTCAAGCGTCACGTCGAACGCGACATACATCACACACCGGTCGCTCATGTCTTCAAATAGCGGCGTCGCGTCGGCATAGGCATAGGTAAAGCCGCCCGTATAACCGATTTCTTCCTTCAGCTCTCGCGCCAGTCCTTGTTTAATGGTCTCGCCGTGGTCGATCCCACCGCCGGGCAACTCCCAAAAATCACGCTCTGATTCCGTCACGCACAACACATTGCCGGCATCATTTCGAATCACAGCCTTGAGTGACACTCTGTAAAATGCCTCGGGATATTTTCCGTAACTCGGTGTATTCACAATATCACCGCTCATATTACATTGCTCCACGCGCAGCTTGGTCGACCAAACCGCCAATAATTGTCGCGGAATAAATCTCTTTACCGTCATCGTAGATATATTCATGAACAGTGTGACAAGCTACTTCGCCCTCTGTTTGACTTTTGTATGTCAAGGTTCCTTTTGTATATTCCGCTGGGCCTCGGTATGGACTTTTATCGTTAGGATAGCGCAGCGCTTCGCGTAGAAAGCCGTACACCTCATCAGCGGTGCGCGTCGTATCGTACACTAGGCCGTAGTATACTTCCATCAGTAGCGGTGCGCCCTTATAAAAAATCATGAGCCGACCACCATAGGGCTCGCCACCAAAGAAATTATCATGCATCCGATAGTCGCCCTCGCTATACTCAATAGTACGCGAGCCGTCTGTCTCCTTGACGGTTTTCGCTTCGCCGGTAGCATGCGGCATATTCGCTCGCATTAAGAATGCCTTGGCTTCCTCGAGATTAATTTCGTTCATATCAAAAATTATACCAGTTTTCATCACTATCGACCACATCGTCTATATGAGCGCAAGGCTATAAATACTATAGAAAAAACAATAGACGGCACCAGGTGTCGTCTATTTATAATATACACGCTTGGAGCCGCGACCGGGATTCGAACCCGGGACCTCATCCTTACCATGGATGCGCTCTACCGACTGAGCTATCACGGCGACTTTCGCAATTATAGCAAAAAACCTCTATACTATAAAGAGTTAACGGAGTATATACATGGCACAATTTAGTTTTGATATCGAAAGTACCTACGATAAAGCCGAGATGAATAACGTCGAACAGCTTGTCGTCAAAGAAATAGCGAATCGCTATGATTTCAAGGGGACGCCCGCGGCCGTCGAGTGGCTCGCCGATAAAAAGGGCTTCAAGGTCATCGGCAGCAATGCATGGCAGGTCGAGATAATCGTCGACATGATCGGCCGGCAGCTCGCCAAACGTGACATGACAAGCAAAGTCCTCGACACGAGCGGCAAAGTCAACGAATCGAACATGCGCGCCTGGCAAGACGTGCCGTTCAAAGATGGCCTCAGCCAGGACAACGCCAAAAAAATCACCAAACTGCTCAAGGAAACGAATCCAAAGGCGAAAACACAGATACAAGGCGAAACCGTCCGCGTCACCAGCGCAAGCAAAGATGAGCTGCAGGCCGTCATGAGCACGCTGCGTGCACAAGACTTCGACTTTCCGCTCCTATTCACAAATTACCGCTAGAGGTATTTCGAGCGCCTGTCTTGCTATTACCCCCGACTTCTGCTATAATCGACTACTGATTATCACTAGCAACTACTAAGAGGAATTCCATGGCGAAGAAAACGAATACCAAGCGCAAGATCATTGCACTCGTCAGCGACCTAACTGGTCACCGTACGTATGTGACGCGCAAAAACACGCAAAATACCCCTGACAAGCTCGTGCTCAAGAAATACGATCCAAAAGCGCGCAAGCATACAACCTACACCGAGACCAAGAAGTCGCTTGGCCGCAACGAAGTCAAGCCACGCAAGGGCTAGACACTATCTGCCCTCTACTGGCCGTGGTGCCAGCATGGCATCGATGTTATTCGCAAGCCATAACCCATTCGAGACCATCTTTTCTAGGATGGTCTCATTTGGATAGCGGCTCTCAACATAGAGATAAACGGTATTGTCTTCGATCTCGACGCTCGCCTCGGCAAAATGGCTCATGATAATTGTCGCAATTTGCGGCGTGATCAGTCGCTCGATTGTCAGTGCGTGCGCTGGGGTGCCGTAGACGGCATAGTTCGCCGTAAAATTTGCCGGATACTGGACGAGTGTACCGACCGGCAGCGGCATCAGTTGACTATACGACGCGCGATAAATCTCTTGCTTTGACCGGTGTCCAATATAGATATGCGGCAAATCGTATTTCGTATGCAAATCAAATGTCACAATCAGCCAATGGCATCGCTGCTCACGGCCCTTACCGACCCGTACGATGTCATTGCGCAACACGACCGCAACATCGTAATCGTGAATCGTCCCCACGCTGTAATGATCGTCCATATGCGTCGCCGATACTGTGTGCCCACGCACAAGTCGATGCTCATCATCGCCCTGATTGACCGCCCCAAAATACACCAGGCCAACCTTGTCTGCATAGCGACGCAGCATGCGTGCCGATAGGCGAGTCCGAATAATATGCCGCGGCGACATATGTCGCAATGCGCGCTTCGTCCTCACAACGACACGGTCGCGCGCTCCCATCTATTTCTCCGTCACGGTATCGAGCAAAGTCGACAAAAGTTCGGCTTGGCTCCACGTCAATGGCTCGACAGACACGCTGGAACCGTCATGTGGATTAACTTGCTCGGCCAATGTTCCCGTCGGTCCGACCTGACGTACCACCCATGAGAGCACCGCATCCGCCAATGCTTTATTGTCTGTTTCCAGTGAATATTGCGCCAACCACAGGCTCGTGATATACCACCAATTTCCGGTAACACTCGCATCGACTCGATAGTAGCCATCATTTTCGTAGCGCGGAAGTCCAGGGGTATCGGCAGAAAAATGAAAGGTATCGAGTGCCGTCTGTACCGAAGATGTCATCTCAACCCCTCCAACAGGGAAGAGGCCAAACATAAATGCCCCATAAATAGCCGAAAGATCAATCGTCTCGTCAGGCTCCATTGCCCCGTCTCGCTCAACGCGAATTCCCTTGTAGAAAACACCGCGTTCGTGATTGTATAGGTACTTTTGCGCCGCCGCATACATATCGTCAGCACTCGTCCGCCATTTCACGACACTATCGGCGTCATTGCGTATCTCCGCCAGATCAGCCGCCGCATGTAGCGCCGCATAAGTAACGGCTGTCGTATAGGTCGTAATCATGAAGTTTTCTTCCCATAAATCGTAGGTTGGACGCGGTAGTCCAGTATGATGATCGACCGTAGCCGACAGGAAGTTTGCCATTGGTACAACCATCGGCTCGTAGAATTCTTTCAGTAGCGCAGCCTCAGGATGCATATGGTAGTACTGCGCAAAGACAAACAGCACCAGCGCCGTCTCATCCTCTTGAATCGGCGGTGAGACGACGCCGTTGTCGTGCAAATACGGATGCCAGCTACTTCCTAGGGCACCATCGGCACGATATTTATGCATCAGGAATCCGCCCGGATTCAATCCGCGACGACAAAAATCAAAAAATCGATACGGCTCATCCTTGTAGCCCATACGAATCAGCGGCCACATGGTGTTCGCACCATCACGCGGCCAACAATAGGCGTAGGTATCACGCGCGTAATTAAGCATCGCAGTATCAGTGCTCGCAATGACCGCACCACGCTTGTCGATTTGCGACTTTAGGATCATTGCACTCTTAAGGAACATGTCACGGTATTTTTCATCCAATTTATCGGCAATTATACTCGCTGGCTTAAGCCACTCGTGCCACCATTTCGCCGTCCGTTCGACACGAATCGCAAGGTCAGTCGTAAAGACCTGGCGATGCACGAACAACGCCTCGCGAGTCGACGTGCCGGCCGCGATCCAGTAATATACTCGCGCTGAATCATGCGGATGAAGGGCAAGGCGAACACGCAACGTCGAATCAACTCGTCCGTGCTCGACAGGGCACATGCTTAGTTCACCATCGTCGGCGTCTCGATACGTCCCTTCGCGCCCCTCGATGTCAAAAAGGCCCGTCGTGTACTGATCAAACCATGAGCCACCGTCTGTTTTCGCCGATATGACAAAAGCACGACGCCCTCGATAGTGCAAAATGCCATTAGCATCGGGGAGGTACTGTACCGTGTCCGTGTTGCTTCGCGAATCACCAATGGCAAACGCTTGGTGTAAGAAAAGCCGAACGTCGCGCTCACGATCCGCCATGTTGATCACGTGAATGTTGCGAATAAACGCACTCATATCCGTATCGACGAAATCATCAAACTCGAGCGTGAGCTGTCTCGATTCATTTACGGCTATAATATGCCCAATCAACGCATGATGCGGATAACTAAACGTCAATCGCCAAGACCCGTCATCTAACCATGTCACCGAACCATCTGTCCAAACACCGACACGGTGACGCAGAGACTTCCCAGCCGCATGGTTCTCGAGCCCAACATAGGGAAAGTAAAAATCGTGCACCAGCCCAAACCGATTAATACCGACATGAAGCTCTCCGTTGGATAAAACGATTGGCCTCGCCATCTACAGCCCTCCGTGATGGTAGTGCTGCATCAAACGGTAGCGTACATCACGGACAGCATTCATAAAGTAGAGGAACGCATCGTATGGTGACTTGTACGGGCTGAAATATGCGTGCACATCGCCATCGGTGAAATATTTCGTACTGAGGTAATAGGCGTGGTCAGAGGTGGTTAGGCGACACCAATCAGAGATTAGCGTCTCGTCGCCCGAGCGGCGCACGTCATCTTCAAGCGCATAGAGGTAGCGCATCGCTTCATGTTGCATACTATTGCCGAGCCACGCCGAAAGATCGCGTTCGCTATCCGCCCAAGTCACCGTATTTGGCATGTCTAGCTCACCCGTTGGCTCAAATGCATCAGCAGCCTCTGAGACGGTATAAAACGTATTTTGTCCATTACGCAACCAGGTGCTAATCATCGCCTTGAAGAAATCAAAAATACCGGTATCGGCCCAGACGTTCTCACCGAACGTCTCGAAGTCCATAAACAAGTTCACCGTGTTGCCGTCGGACAACGAATCGTTTGCCCACGTCGTAAACTTGTCCGCTGTCAGCGGCCAGCCCTCCCAGTGCTTATTGCTAAATCGAAAAGCGATGTCGTCGCTGAGGTGATAGTTCTTGAGCAGTAATTTAATATTCTGCGTATGGACCGGGCGATACACGTAATTCGGGCTTCGCCAACCGAGCACAGGGTCCCACCCCTCGGCAAGAATCGCTTTGTAGCCTTGGTCGTCCGCCCACTTCGCTAGGTCGTTATTGTACGCAAGCTCGGTATTACGAAATGCCGTTGGTTCGACGCCAAAGAGCTCTTTAATCTTTGCACGATGCTTGTCGACCTGGCGCTCGAACTCGCTCCGACTATAGAAGAAAGAGAGCGAATGATAGAACGTCTCGGCGACGATTTCAACACGCCCTGTGTCGACAAGCCCGCGAAAACCGTCAATAATGTCCTGCCCCCAAGCTTCGGCCTGCTCGAGAAATGTGCCAGAGATACTGAGTGATACCTTAAATTCCGGGTGCGCCTCGAGCATCTTGCCGAGAACATCAATCATCGGTCGGTACGATTTATTAGCAACTTTTTGGAAAATAACCTCATTGCTTGCGTGTCGGTTCTTCGGCTCGCTAAAGTAGTCGTGCGTTATCGCCGTGTCGAAAACGCTATACTCACGTACGCGCCATGGTTGATGGACGTGCAGGTAAATTACCATGCCACGCTGTGTGCTCATGCCTTTGCTCCTATCTTCATTCGTTCATATACACGCATACATTGCTTTGCGACATCCGTCCATGTCAGACGCGCATACTCGTTTCTTACATTATCTTTCAGCGAATTTTTTAGAGAAGGGGAAGTGGCTATACCGACGATTTGGTCAGCAAGGCGGTCGGTGTCCCAGAAATCGTAGCGAAAAATACTGTTCAAAACTTCGCCGACACCCGATTGCTTCGTGACAATGAGCGCCGTCCCATGGTGTGCCGCCTCGAGTGCCGTCAGCCCAAATGGCTCGCTCACCGAACTCATCACGAATACATCAGATACCGAGTACGCATCGCGCCATTGCTTGCCACGCACGAAGCCCGTAAACAGCACTTTATCAGCGATACCATGATCCGCACTTAGCTGAATCAGCTCATCACGCTGTTCGCCACTGCCTGCAAGCAGAAGTACCAGTTTGTCATATTTCGTACACGCCTGTGCAAAGCCACGCATCAGTTGCGTCAGGCCTTTTTGTGCCGTGAATCGCGTAATCGTCGAAACGACGGTATATCCCTCATTCTTGAGGACCTCGACATAATTATAGGTGCGATGGTCATAGGTATAATCACCGAGGCTCGCTACGTCAATCGCGTTGTATACAACCTCGATCTTATCCGCCGGAATACCATACTTATGGACGATAATATTCTTCGTAATTTCGCTAACGGCGAGAATGCGATCCGCCATCATCAGGCCCTGATACTCGATCTCGTGCACAATTGGATTGCCCGTACCAAACGACCCGGCGCGATCAAATTCCGTCGCATGCACATGCACGATAAGCGGCGCATCGGTTAGTTGCTTTGCGCGCATGCCTGCTTCCATTGTGAGCCAATCGTGCGCGTGAATCGCATCGGGCCGTCCGAGACGCCGGACAAGTCGTTCGACATAGCGCACGTAGCGTTTCTGGACGCCACGTATCGTTTGGAGGTCCTTGATGTCGACCTTATCGAGATCGTGCTCCTCGACGTACTTGCTGTCGTACGCGCCCATCATGCCATACTTATGAATAGGCTCGAGATCAGTCGCCGAGTGAATCGTCATATATTCCGTGCCAGGGTGGTCCGCAGAGTAGGGGAGGACGAAATCAATCGTCGCGCCAGCTTGCGCCAATGCTTTTGACATATGGTAACAAGCTACTCCAAGCCCGCCACTGTTGTGCGGTGGAAGCTCCCACCCTAGCATCAATATGTTCATACCCCTCGTCTAGACTACAAGTCTAAGATATCCCTTTGCGTTTAATTGGTGATTTCAGGTTTATTATAGCCCCGCGCTTATGCTTTTGGCAACAGGCATTTTGTGTGAAATTTTTCACAGTATTTTCTCCCCTAATTTGGCACTATAATACTGTAAATCTACAGAATGCTCAGTACCACAACGTTCGATGGAGGCCAAAATTATCGCATGTTGTCGCTGGCAACTACCAAAACAATAGAGTGAGGAGGCTCATATGGAATTACTTGTAGCCATCTGTCTGATTTTCGCGGGACTCGCGATTGGGCTGATGGGATTAAAACTATTTAGAATACTATTGCCAATTGCTGGCTTAGTATCAGGGGCAGTCATTGGCTTTAGTGGCTTCCAGGGTATTTTTGGAACAGGAGTAACAAGCACCACGATTGCGATTCTCGTCGCTATTGTATTTGGCCTGGTCTTGGCATTCTTGTCGTATACATTCTTTGATATCGCAGTGAACATCCTTGTCGCGCTCTCGTTTTCGTCACTGTTTACACTCCTGGGTATTTCCCTCGGACTATCAGCGAACGGGTTTATTGTCACGATGTTATCGATCAGTGGGTTTATCATCGGGCTCATGATTGCTAGCTCGTCGATATTTCTCGCCGAAAGCGTTGTCTCGTTCGTGACGGCATTCATCGGTTCCGGTTTTATACTTGGCGGCATTTTTTTACTGAGCAGCGGCGTCACGATGCAGAGCCTACATGATGATGGTGTGCTCATGTCGGTTGCTCACCGCGTCAACAATTCATTCTTGTGGCTGCTTATCTGGATTGCCGGCACGGTCGTTTTGCGCTACACGCAACTCAGCGCATTTGTGAACGAACTTTTCACGAGTGAGTATACCTACAAAAAAGTCGTCACCGAAAAAGCGCAAAAATAATACCATCACTATGCATAATAATAAGGAGAGTATCATGGCACAACCAATCAAAAAATCACCACTCACAATCACGGGCGTTCGCGCAAGCACAATCGCGATCTTCGAAGGCACTTTTGCAAGCGCCGTCGGACTCGTCATCGCCATCCTCTATGCACTACGTGCGACAGTCAGCCTCAGCGCGCAAACTGGTAGCGTCCTTGCGGGCCTCTCGTTTGGCCTAGCCGCTGGCATCGTGAGCATTATCTTGCTCCCACTCATCTACTTCGCGTTTGGATGGCTGATTGGCTACGTTCATGGCTGGGTCTTCAATGCAGTCCTCAACGCATCGAACGGCATCGTCGTCTATACAGACAAAGAGTAGTCACGCGTTTTTCGTCAAATAATAGCCTGAGACGATTTGCCTCGGGCTATTTATGTAGGAGCTTGCTATGGAGTTTATCTCGAATAGTATGTATAATACATCATGCAATCCTACAGGGGTGTAGCTCAATTGGTAGAGTAGCGGTCTCCAAAACCGTTGGTTGCAGGTTCGAGTCCTACCACCCCTGCCA
>CAYSQL010000030.1:0-6001 GCA_964433265.1 uncultured Candidatus Saccharibacteria bacterium
GTCAGGAATACCAGGCGTGTAGGGGGGGTGTGGAGTGGGAGGGTTTTGAGACTCAGGTATGGTTGATTTTATCAGAGAAGATTACTTTTTGCGGCTACCGCGTGCACCACGTCGGGCGGTACTTTTTGCGGGGGCGGCGGCGAGGAGTTTTTTGGCGTCGTCGTGGGTGATAGTTTTTGGATCGGTGTCTTTTGGAATCTTGGCGTTTTTCTTGCCATCAGTGATGTATGGGCCGTAGCGGCCATTGAGGACTTTAATGCCGTCGCCAAAGTCGGCGATGTTTTTCTCGGCTTCGGCCTGTAACTTGGCGGCGTAAAGTTCGCGGGCTTTTGCTTCCGTAATGTCGCGCGGGTCGTCGTCTTTTATGGAGACGTAGAGTTTGCCAACTTGGATGTAGGGGCCAAATCGACCGACGTTTGCTTTGATATCCTGGCCGTCCTCAGTCTGACCGACGAGACGGGGCAGCTTAAAGGCTTCGAGCGCTTGCTCGAGAGTGACAGTTTCGATTTTGGCGTCGCGTGGCATAGGGGCGAATTGCGGCTTGTTTTCTTTGTCTTCGGTGCTGCCAAGCTGGAGCATGGGGCCGAAACGTCCGAAGCGCGCGATGATCGGCTTGTTGGTCTTGGGGTGGATGCCGACTTCGCGGCTATTGCCGACTTGCGAGCGGTCGATACCGCCGGATTCTTCGATGAGCTGGTGAAATGGCTTATAAAACGCTTTGAGCATGGCGTTGCGGTCGAGTTTGTCGGTGGCGATATCGTCGAACTCCTCCTCGACTTTTGCGGTGAAGCCGTAGTCGACGACTTGGTCGAAGTGCTCGGTCAGGAAGTCGGAGATGAGTTCGCCGGCGGGGGTCGGGACGAGTTTGCCGCGGTCGGAGCCGGTTTTTTCTTGGAGGATTTCGCGGGTAATCGTGCTGTTGATCTCGGACGCAACATCGTCTTCAATCGTTCCAGAACGGCTTCGCGCCGCATCGGCTTCGCCGGTGACGGGCTGCAGATGTTCTGTCGCAATCGAAGACTCGTTGCTTGGCGTGTGCGCTAGGATGGAATCGGGCTGCAGATATTCCGTTGAAACGGGTGCCGGATGACCGGCTGGCGTGCAGGTCAGGACGATGATGTCGCGTGGCTTACCTTCGGACTCGCCTTTTTCGGCGTAGCCACGGACTTGGACGGTGTTGATGATCGTCGCGTAGGTGGATGGGCGGCCGATGCCGAGGTCTTCGAGTTTTTTGACGAGCGAGCCTTCGCTGTAGCGGGCTGGTGGTCGGGCGAAGACTTGGCGGGCTTCGACGCTTGCGACGTTCACGATGTCGCCAGAGGCGAAGCTTGGCAGAAGCGTGTCGTCTTTGCCACCGTAGACCTTCAGGAAGCCGTCAAAGACAACGACTTGGCCTTTGGCCTCAAAGGTGGCAAATTCGCTCGCAATCTTCTTGGAACGGCTTCGCGCCGCGCCGGTTTCACCGGTGGCGGGCTGCAGATGTTCCGCGATGATTGCAAGCTCGTTGCCTACAGTATCTCGGACGGTGATAGTTATGGTTGTATTCTCGAGCTTGGCGGGTGCCATTTGGCTGGCGAGCACGCGGCGGCGAATCAGGTCGTAGAGTTTCTGGTCGTATTCACTGCCGCTGACTTTGTCGCGGGTGATGTCGGTCGGGCGGATGGCTTCGTGGGCCTCTTGGGCGCCGGCGGATTTAGTCTTGAACTTGCGCACGGTGCTGTATTCGGGGCCAAATGCCTCTTTGATGTAGCTCGCGGCGGCGGCGATGGCCTGCCCAGACAAATTCACGCTGTCGGTTCGCATGTAGGTGATGCGTCCTTCTTGGTAGAGTTTTTGGGCGCTGGCCATGGTGGCTTTTGAGCTGAAGCCGAGCTTGCTATTGGCCTCTTGTTGGAGCGTGCTGGTGGTGAATGGCGCGGCTGGATTGCGGGTCGAGGGGCTGGTGGTGATGTCGCTGACGGTGTATGTCGCTCCTGACAGACTTTCGAGGAATGCTTTCGCGCCTTCTTCGCTCGAGAATTTATTCTTGAGCTCGGCTTTGAATGTCTCGCCATTATGAACAAACTGCGCGGTGACCTTGAACTGTGACGAGCTGGCAAATGCTTCGATTTCACGCTCGCGTTCGACGAGTAGGCGCACGGCGGGACTCTGGACGCGGCCGGCGGATTTGCCACCAGGCACTTTTTGCCAGACGACAGGACTCAGCTCGAAGCCGACGAGCCGGTCGAGGATCTGTCGGGCTTGTTGGGCACGAACGAGGCTCATATCGACAGTGCGTGGGTGCTTGATCGCTTCTTCGATGGCTGGTTTTGTGATTTCGTGAAACACGATGCGTTTGGTGGATACTGGATCGAGTTTCAGGACTTCACAAAGATGCCAGGCAATCGCCTCCCCTTCGCGGTCTTCATCGGTTGCGAGCCAGACATTGGCAGCCCCGACGGCTTTTACTTGTTTTTTGAGCTCGGTGATAACTTTCTTTTTTTCGGGATCGACTTCATAAACAGTTGTAAAATCGTGTGCGACATCAATCGGCGGCGTGCCGTCTTTGGTCTTTTTGGCGATGGATCGGATGTGGCCGACGCTCGATAGCACGGTGAAATCGCTACCGAGGTACTTCTCGATAGTCTTGGCTTTTGCTGGACTCTCTACAATTACTAAATTCTTTGGCATTACTCGTACAACTATACCGCTTCCGCATGGATTATGACAATCAACGGCTTAATATACGGCATGGAGTTTTAAATTGCAAATAAAAAAGCCACCGGGTGGTGGTTGGCTATGGCTTGGATGTTGGCCGTCGCTAGGGACGACGGCCGGTGCGGATAGCGAGTCCGCGTGATCGGTGACGGCCTGATCAGAGCCTACCGGAGCTTCCCCGGTATCGTTCGCCTACGTTGCTTGCGTAGGAATTACGTGTGGAGTTTTGGCGCAAAATGCGTCACCTCACCACAATTTGGTGTTGCCGACTAGGTGGTCGGCAGGGACGTCGGCGCGGTCCAGCATGCGGCCAGCCCGGGGATGTCCTTGAGGGCACTGGCGTACGGCGGGTCGATCGTGACCCTGTCCGCACCCGTCTTCGGGTCGGTGTAGAAGACGTACACCTGGCCGCTGCGGATCCCCTTGGTGTAGACCTCCGCGCGCCAGCGACACGGCGTGTCGCCGATGCCGACCCAGACCGTCGTGATCGTGTCGTTGCTGGTGATCGTCTGCAGGACACTGAAGCCACGCCTGCCGAGCTCGGCCTTCGCGATGTCGCTCGAGGATTGCTTCGGCGGCTGCGTCGGCTGGTTGCCGCTGCACCCGGCGAGGCCGAACGCGGCGACGGTGGCGGACAGGACGATGGCGGGGATGAACTTGGTGCCCATACGACCACCCCTTTCGGTTGGAGGGGGCGAACCCCTGACGTGTGTCTCTTGGATATCCCTAGTATCTGTAAGACGCATGTTATTTTAGTACTAAATTCGGTTAAATGTCAATAGTATTACAAAAAATAAAAAAGCCACCGCTTAGGTGGGCTTCATGTCGGGTTGGTGCTTCCGGCACCACGCAGTAGACGTAGAGTCACTGTGTGGTGCCGGACGCACATCGGATCACCTGTTGTGGATGACGACCTGGAAGGTCGTCCCCGCCCGGTAGCCATCGCGGATGACGACCTGCGCCGCCGAAGCGCCAGCGTAGCTGATGCCCATGATGGAGCCTCGGGTCGGCGCGTCGGACTGGGTCCAGACGATGATGCCGTCGATCTCCGGGTTGGTGCCTTCGGGCCCGACCACGCTGATCGTGACGGGTCCGCTGATGCCGGTGTCCTTGGCGTACTCGGACGTCGCCGTGACGGTGAAGTCGCTCGTGGGCGCGCCCTTCTCGACCTTGCTCGACGAGGCGTTGATCGGTGTGACATAGGCACGCTGGCCGTTCGTGATGGACGGCGACGTGCGGTCGCCGTTCGTGTAGACGGGGGCGCCCAGGGCGCGGCCGAAGATGGACGGCCGGCTGGTGGCCTCGTTGAGGCCGGCGTTGTGACCGGCGTAGAACGCGCCGACGACGATGCCGACGATCAGGATGGCGGCCGTGGCGACGACGGTGAGCTTCCAGGGGAAGCGGCGTCGCCACGGAGCGGCCTGCGTGAACGAGTTGCGGGCGGTGGCGGTGGGCGGGGTGAAATGATTGGTGGTCATCATGACCACTTCCTTTCTATTGGGATGCGATGTGCGGTCCTTCTGGGCCGCACATCTTCTGGAGATGCACGTGCAAGTAGGACGTGGATATGTTACAACAAAATATAATAAATGTCAATATTATTTTTAAATTATCGCAACGTCCACTGATTGGCGCCGAGGCTTTTGATAGCGCCGTTGATTTCGAGCATGGTCAGGGCGACGTTGAATTCTGAGGGATCGGCGGCGGTGGTTTGTTGGATGATTTCCCCGTCCCGCTCGCCACGGGCGAGCAGCGCAATAATGTCTGATTCGAGCTGGTTCGCGCCGAGTGGTAGGCTGGTTTGGGCAACGCGAGTGCTTGGTGCGATGATTTCGATGATGTCGTCGGCGCTCGTTGCGAGGTGTGCGCCCTGTTTGATGAGCTCGTTACACCCCTGTGAGGACGGGCTGGTGATGTTGCCCGGCACGACAAAGACCTCTTTGCCCTGTTCGAGCGCGCGGGCGGCGGTATTGAGCGTGCCGCTGTGGGTCGAGGCTTCGGTAATGAGAATGGCGTCGGACAGCCCGGCGACGATGCGATTGCGCTCGAGGAAGCTCCACTTGCCTACTGTGTAATTATCGTCGGGTCCGTATTCAGAGATGATTGCCCCGTTGTTTGCGAGGATTTTTGCGGCGAGCTGGCGGTTGGTGGCTGGGCGAATATCGGGTAGCGGATTGCCAAGGACGGCGATCGCGACGCCGCCGGCTTCGACGGTTGCCTGATGTGCGATGCCATCGACGCCAAGCGCTAGGCCGCTAACGATGATGACTCCCCTCTTGGCAAGCTCGCCTGCGAGCCTGGTTGTGACCTCGCGGCCATAGGCGGTGGGCTTGCGCGTACCAACGATAGCAAGGGTTGGGTGGCGTTCTGTGGGGAGATTTCCGATGTAATACAATGTTTTTGGAGGATGTGAAATATCTGCGGTGATCTGGAGGAACGGATGCTTCTCTGGAGATGTCTTATTGATTTTCATACGAATTCCTGTCAAAAAGTATTGACATATAGTCAAATGCGTGCTAATATTGGAAACGATTGATTGATCTGCGAGGACAATCAACCGCACCTTATACCCCCTATTCTAACTTATGTTAGGTTGCGCACAATGCGCAATGTAGTAATCTACCCTCCACTGCATTGCCATAGAAAAGTGTTGTGCGTATACTAACGCCTTTATCCGGCGGACCGCTGTATTTGTGAGGTGGATCACGTATACCCAATCGGGTGGGATGAAGGCTAAAATGGCGCCAGGTGATGCCCACCCTTACCTGGCGCCATTTTAGTTGGAAAAAATAGGGCCTGAGGCTCAAAACCTCCCACGTCCCCTTCCTTACACGCAAAGAGAGCCAAAACATCGGCTCTCTTTGGTTGCAGTCGCTGTACGGGGGCTTAGTGAGGCTTTGAGCCTCGGCCTTCTAGGACGAACCTAGGGTTTTTTCCTATCATGCAGAGAAATTCTGGTGAATATTCTCTGGCTGGTCTTTTCCTATAGCATTATAAAAAAATAATGCAATTATCGCGTTTCGGATGGTTGGCAGTTTTTGCAAGTTCCAGATAGCTCGATATGGTGGGCGGTGAGGTGGTAGCCGTGTTTGTCGGTGATGGTGTGAATCACCTCTTCGAGCTGGGGCTCGTCGAGCTTGATGAGCGCGCCGCACGCGGTGCACTGGAGGTGGTGATGATGCGGGGCGAACGGCGCGGCGAGTTCGTATCGTTTTTTCCATCCCACGGGGATGATTTGGACGACGCCGAGTTCGATAAATATATCGAGATTGCGGTAGATGCTGGTGCGGTCGCCCGAGCCGAT
>CAYSQL010000030.1:6101-9490 GCA_964433265.1 uncultured Candidatus Saccharibacteria bacterium
GGTGCGGGCGCGTTGCTGGCGGCGGCGTTTTTTGACTTGCTCCCCGAGGCGTTTGATATGGGCTCGCCGCGTCGGCTGTTGATTTGGGCACTTACTGGGTTCTTGGCGTTCTTTTTACTCGAGCGATTGTCGAGCTGGTTTCATCATCATCACGAACACGACGCGCATGGGCGGGCTGAACAGCAGAACCGTTTAGTGATGGTCGGTGATTTATTGCACAATATGATTGATGGCGTGGCGATTGCGGCGGCGTTCCTCGTCAATCCGGCGACGGGATTTATTACGACGCTGGCGGTGAGCGCGCACGAGATTCCAAAGGAACTCGGGACGTTTGGTATTTTACTCTCCCGTGGTTGGCAGGACAAAAAAGTCATCTTCGCGAACATCGCCACGGCGATTGGCACGTTGCTGGCTGCGACTGTCGTATATCTACTGGGCCAGTCGGTGCAGTTGCCCGAGGCGCAGCTATTGGCGCTGACGGCCGGCATGTTTATCTATATTGCGGCGAGCGATATTATTCCGGAAATTCATGAGCAGCCACGACGTGTCGGCACGATTCAGGCGCTTGTGCTGGTGGGCGGGATTATTTTTGTCGGGACAGCGGTTACGCTGCTCGGTGTGTAGTCTGTTCGAATGCGCCGCCGGCGAATGATTCGATGAGTGCGGCGACAAGTGGGGCAAGCGGCTTGAGCGCCTTTTGCTCGTCTGCTGAGAATTTCGAGAGAACGAATTCGACGTCATCGATGTGGTTGCGCAGGTCGCTCCAGGTGCCGACGCGGATGCGTGCGGTGTTGGTGCCGAGGTGGGCGTTCATGGATTTAACGCCGTTATTACCAGCGTCGCGTCCGCCAACGCGCGTGCGGACGGTGCCGAATGGCAGCGCATGGTCGTCGTGGATAATAAGGACGTGTTCGGGCGGAATTTTGTAGAAATCCGAGATAGCACGGGCCGATTCGCCAACGAGGTTGTAGTAGGTGGTGGGCTTGGCGAGAATGACTTTTTCGCCCTTGATGGTGAGTTCGGCGACGTCGGCTTTGAACTTGTCTTTGCGTTGCCAGCTAGCGCTGTTCTCTGTCGCGAACGCGTCCAGCATAGCAAACCCCACGTTGTGGCGCGTGTGGTTGAACTTTGTTTCGGGGTTGCCGAGGGCGAGGACGAGTTTCATGCCTCTAGTGTATCCTATTGGCGCGATTCGCGCTTTTCGGCTTCTTTACGCTTTTTGTAGGCTTTGGTGACAGGTTCGAGACCCTTTGCGATGCGTTCTTTGTTGGCTTTGATCTGCTTCTCGTCGCGGAAGCTGAGCTTGATTGGTGTGCCGGCGTAGTTGTAGGTTTCGCGAATCAGTCGCTCGAGGTAGCGTTTGTAGCTCCAGTGGACGAATTTGAGATTGCTGCCGTAGATAACGAACCATGGCGGTGTTTCGTCGGTCTGCACCATGTAGCGGAGTTTTGGATGGCTGTTCTTGAGGCCGGCTGGTGGGTGTTTTTGGACGGCTTCCTGGAGCAGATTATTGAGGACGCGCGTCTTGGTTTCTTGATGGCGGCGAGCATCGATATCGAGCGCGAGGTCGAATAATTTCGTGACGTTCTGCCCTGTGACGGAACTGGTGAAGATGAGCGGCGCCCATGGCACGAAATCGAAATTGTGGGCGATTTTTGGTGCGAGCGCGTCGCGGGTATACGCGTCTTTGTCCTCGACTGAGTCCCATTTGCTGACGACGAGCACGAGCCCCTTGCCCGCCTCGTCGATGATGCCGGCCAGTTTTTGGTCGAGTGAGACGTTGAGTTCGTTCACATCCATAAGGAGGAAGCAAACGTCGGCTTCTTCGATGGCAGACAGGGTACGCAGGACGGAGAATTTCTCGATACCGACCTCTTGTTTGCCTTGGCGGCGGATGCCGGCGGTGTCGATGAGCTCGAGGTCGCGGCCGTTGAATTTTACGGATACACGATTGAGGTCGCGGGTGGTGCCGGCGACGTTGGCGACGATGGCCTGCTGTTTGCCGGCGAGAGTGTTAAAAAGATAGCTCTTGCCGACGTTTGGGCGACCAATCAGGGCGATGCGGAATACGTCATCAGGGGTTGGCTCGTAGGCTGTTGGAATGATTTCGACGATTTCGTTGAGAACGTCGGTGACGCCGGAATTGTGCTCGGCGCTAGTGCGGATGATAGTCTTGATGCCGAGGCGGCGGAACTCGTCGTCCGGGAGTGATTCTTTGAGGTCGGCTTTGTTGGTGACGAGAATGACGGGCTTTTTGCTTTTGAGGGCTTTTTTTGCCACGATACGGTCTTCGTCGCCGGGGTACTCGGAACTGTCGACGACGACGAGGATGACGTCGGCGGCTTCGGCGGCTTCGGTGATTTGCTCCTGGATACCCGCCTCAAATTCGTCATTGGGGTCCTTGAGGCCGGCGGTATCGACGAGCCAGAACTGGTGATTGTGGTAGTCTACCCTGCCAAGCACGTTGTCGCGTGTCGTACCGGCTTCGCGGGCAACGATTGCCTGCTGAGCGCGAACCATGCGATTAAAAAGCGAACTTTTGCCTGCGTTCGCACGACCGATGATTGCGACGGTTGGGAGTCGTGATGCCATGATTTACCTATTATAACAGAGGCGATTATGTTTTACAAGTATGAATAATTATGCTAAAACTACAAATAAGCTATCGCTTTATATCATCTAGCGAATATTGGTGAGCGTATGCTCGCCGCTTTTTATATCACCGAGTGAATAATTTCCAAAACGCGTGCGGTGGAGTCTGACGACGGTGTAGCCAAGCGCGGCAAAGGTACGTCGAATCTGCCGATTGCGGCCTTCGTGCATCGAGACGATCCATTCTTGGCGACTGCCGTCATGGAGGCGCGCGAGTGTGAGTTGGCTGCGGCCGTCCTCGAGTTGGACGCCAAAATCACTGATCATTTGTTGGTGGAGTGGCTCTAGGCCGCGATCGAGTGTTACTTCATATTCCTTTGTCTTGTGAAAGCTCGGATGGGTCATGCGATGCGCGAAATCGCCATCATTTGTCAGGAGGAGGACACCTGAGCTGTCTTTGTCGAGCCGGCCGACGGGCTTGAGTAAACGGTATTGCTCGGGAAGTAGCTCGTAAATCGTTGGCGTGTCGCCTTGGCGCCGGCGCGAGCAGACGTAATCGACGGGTTTATTGAGTAGAAGATAGATAGATTGCGGAGTGGTCGTTGAGATGAGTGCGCCGTCAAGTGTGACGGTGTCGGTCGCGATGAACCGTGCGCCGAGTGCTGCCGATTGGCCGTTGATCGCTACCCTACCCGCCTCAATCATTTGATCGGCTTCACGACGAGAAACACCTAACGCGTGGGCTAGGTGTTTGTTGAGACGAATTGTTTCCGTCGTCACCATATAATCAGTATACT
>CAYSQL010000031.1:0-9461 GCA_964433265.1 uncultured Candidatus Saccharibacteria bacterium
CCAGAACTGCGCGCAACGAACGTAGTTCGTTCGGCAGATTCTCTTGCGGAGCGCCGATCGGGCGTTCCTCACCCACAGCCTCAGGCGTGATTTCGAGCCTTCATCAAGCCAAGTAAAATACCCTACCACGAGGGTAGGGTATTTTACTTGGGGCGAATGATGGGGGTCGAACCCACGGCCTCCGGTGCCACAAACCAGCGCTCTAACCAACTGAGCTACATCCGCCATACAGGTTAACGAAAATATTGTATCAGACAGAGTGGGAAATGTCACGCGTCAGCTGTAGGGGTCGTACCGATGGGGTGTCGGCGGAACGGATATTGAGCGGGCCGGGTAGCTGCTACGCTGATACGTCGCGTCCGACCGTAACGCCTGGCGTTCTTCATAGGGGCGGTTTGGCCGGCGCGTGGCATCCTCGGGACGTGAAGACGTATCCTCGCGGAAGTTGTAGAATGACGGCCGTTGAGAGGAAGCGATTGTGCTCGGTGCCCGATCGAGTGTCGTTCGCGATTCGTCACGATAGTCGCGCACCATGCGTGCGCCACCGAAATTGGCTATGTGCTGGCGATTATGGTCGATTTGCCGCCGCTGTTGGAATGACTCAGCGCTTGCCGATGAGCCAATTGAGTTCGAACTCCCCGCTGCGGCCATGCCATTGGAATGTATGTCGGCCGATTGTCCGTGGTGGAATGAACCAAAGCTAATCATAAGTGTATTATATCACTACCGGGTACGAGTTGCGCGGCTGATATAGTTTTGTGATACGTGGTGTCGATGCTATACTAATACGAGTTTGCGGGTGTAGTACAGTGGCTAGTATGCAAGCCTTCCAAGCTCGAGACGCGAGTTCGATTCTCGCCACCCGCACCACAGAATAACTAGGCTTTGCCTAGTTCTTTTTGTTTGTCAAACCTGTTACAATAAGCGCATTAGCACCAACGAAAGGATTTGAATTATGATAGGGGTATGGATAGCACTGGGAATTATAGTATTGCTCGTCATCGCGTACTTTGGTATATACAACGCGCTCGTTCGCTTGCGCGTCAGTGTCGACGAGACATGGAGCGGCATTACCGTCCAGCTGAAACGTCGTGCGGACTTGATTCCAAATCTTGTCGAGGCAGTCAAGGGGTATGCAGCGCACGAAAGTGGCGTGTTCGAAGCAGTGACTGAGGCGCGGGCGAATGTGATGAGCGCGACCGAAAAAGGCGTCAAAGAGACAGCGCAGGCTGAGAATCAATTTGAGCAGACGCTCAAGAGCCTGTTTGCTGTATCAGAAAATTACCCGCAGCTTCGCGCAAGCGAGAACTTCCAGCAGTTGCAGGCAGAGCTCGTCGATACCGAGGACAAAATCCAGGCGGCTCGACGTTTCTACAACAGCAATGTGCGTGAACTAAACGCAAAGGTCCAGACGGTTCCCTCGAACATCGTGGCGGGAATGGCGCATATCACGACGCGTGATTTCTACGAGGTTGAGGACCGGGCGGCAATCGAAGAGCCTGTTCAGGTGAAATTTTAGGAAATATAAGAGGCGACACGCATGTTTGCTAGTGTGATGGGCGTCATTTTTCCTCTCGTTGAAGTGTTTGCTCGCGCTGGCGGCGGCGGTTCGTCGAGTGGCGGTAGCGGTGATAGCTTCATTGTCGTCATCGGCTACGTGCCGATGCATGCGCTTGGCGCTTGGTCGCGACGGATAGGCAAGAAGCGCCCGACTGCGTTTGTGGCGCTTGGCGTCGTGAGTGGAGTTATCGCGCTTGTCTATGCAGTGATTCTGATTGCTCTTTTTCGTTGGTTCCTTGGCGGAATTGCGGCGAGTGCGGCGTTAATTGGCGTGTGTGCGGGTTTGTTTGGCTGGTTCGGCAAGCTGAAACGATCAAAACAGACAGAGGCGGCGCTCGGCGCAGCGGCTGCACAGGATGGTGCGTGGAGTGAGGAGCGGTTGTTGCCGATGGCGCAAGAAGTGTTTATGCGTTACCAGGCAGATTGGTCGTCGGGGAACGCCGAGGCAATGCGCGCTTACTGCACACCGACGTATTACTATCATTCGGCGCTATTGCTTGCTGCCCTCGGCCAGTTGCACCGCATCAATCGAGTCGATGCCCCAGTTATTGAGCAGATGATGGTTGTTGATTTCGTTGACGCCGCGGGGACTGATGGCGACAGTGTCGTGATTGGTATCACGGCTCACGCAAATGATCAGTTGATTGACGCGCCGACTGGTCAGCTGTTGAACGCAGAGACGGCGCCGTTTACGGAATTTTGGCGCTTTATTCGGCAGGGCAGTCAATGGTTGCTCGATGGGATCCAGCAGGCGACCGAAGCGCAGTGGACGCACAAGCCAACACTTGAGCAATTTGCTCAGCAAAACGGCATGTATTTCAGCCTCGATATGGGGCGGCTGCTTGTTCCGAAGCGCGGTGTGCTGTTTGATCCAGTTTCACTGAAGACGGCGGACATCAATAACCATGTGATTGGGCTCTATGCTCAGAAATACTTGGTGCAGCTCTACACATTTAGTGCTCTGCCAATGGCGAATACGACCGGGGTGTATCTCATAGCGCAGATAATGGTGCCAAAAGAATACGGTGATATTGTGGTTCGTCGCAAATCGGGCAATTGGATGACGCGCGCAATCGGCTCGGACCAGTCAACACGCGGCCTCAAAAAAATCACGATGGAGTGGGGTGATTTTAATCGCAAGTACGATGTGTATGCCAGCAGTACCGAGGGTGTGACGAGTTTTGAACTGCTCAACCCTTCGTTTATGGAGCAGCTTGAAGCGGCGCCGTTTGAAGTCAATATTGAGGTTGTTGATAATATCGTGTACTTTTACGCAAAAGAAGCGGGCCGGATCGTGCCAGATTCGTACTACGATGACCTGTTAAAAATCGTCTATGAAGCCTATCGTCAGATGCGTATGTAGCGCTTATTCCCAGGTAGTTTCGATGTCGGCGCCGAGTGAGTTGAGGCGATTGGCGAGATCTTCGTACCCGCGATTGATTGAATAGATGTCGCGCAGGATTGATTTTCCTGGGGCGGCAAGCATGGCGAGGAGGATAACAACCGATGGACGCAGCGCGGCGGGGGCGGTGATGTCGGCCGGCTTCCATTTGGTTGGTCCGGTAATATACACGCGGTGCGGATCAATCATCTCTATCTTTGCATTCAGTTTCGAAAGTTCGGTAAAGTAGATGGCGCGATTTTCGTACGACCAGTCGTGGACGAGCGTGCGGCCTTCGGCGGCGGTGGCGATCAGGCCGAGGAATGGCAGGTTATCCATATTGACGCCCGGGAAAGGTAAGGCGTGTAGCTTGTCTTTGGCGGCGGTCAGATTTGAACGCTTGATGGTGACGTCGACGAGGCGCGTCTTGCCGTTGCGTGCGGCGTATTCTGGCGTTATGTCGTATTGCAGGCCCATGCTTTCCAGAATGGCGAGCTCGAGCTCCATAAATTCAATCGGAACGCGCTTGATGGTGATCTCCGAGTCGGTGACGAGTGCAGCAGCAACGAAGCTCATCGCCTCAATTGGGTCTTCACTCGGGTAGTACTCAACGTCTTTGTTGATCGATCTCACGCCATGGATGCGTAGCGTCGTCGTGCCGATGCCTTCGATTTTGACACCGAGCTTTTCGAGGAAGAAACAGACGTCTTGTACCATATAGTTCGGGCTGGCGTTACGAATCGTGACGGTGCCGTTGTAGAGGGCGGCAGCCATGATGACATTTTCGGTGACGGTGTCGCCGCGTTCGGTTAGGATGATATCTTTGTCGACCGGCTGCTCGGTAGTGGTTGCGAGATAGCGGTCAGTCGTAGCGACGACATTCAGGCCAAACGGCGCGAGACCGGTCATATGCGGTTCGACCGTGCGTGTCCCTAGACTGCAGCCACCGGCAAATGGCAGGCTAAACTGATTGTATTGGTGGAGTAGCGGGCCGAGGAACATGATAACGGTGCGCGTTTTTTTGGCAGCCTCGATGTCCATATTGTCGAGCTTGAGGCTCTTTGGTGGCGTGATCTCGAGATCGTTCTCGCCAAGCCATCTACACTTGACGCCGATGCTCTCGAGTACTTCGATGATACGATTGACCTCCTCGATGCGGGCGACGCGTCGGAGAGTGGTCTTGCCCCGGTTAAGGAGCGCGGCGCAGAGCAGGCCGACGGCGGCGTTTTTGCTGGTTTTAACCTCGATTTCTCCGTGTAGTTGCTTGCCACCATTGACGAGGAAGTTTGTCTTGCCGGATTTATTGAGGCGGACGATTTCGCTTGATAGCACTTCGCCGATGCGGGCAATCATCTCGAGGCTGATATTTTGTCCACCCTTCTCGATACGATTAACCGCGCTTTGGCTCGTGCCGAGCGCCTCTGCGAGCTCAGTCTGAGTGAGTCCGCGAGCAAGTCGGGTCTCTTGAATTAATTTGCCAATATTATCAAGATATTTTGCTGTAGTCATGTAAATATGATATACCTGATATGATATAAAGTCAAGTATGCTATACTATGCCTATGATTTAGCAATAGTCCCCATACCGGTATCAAAAAAGACAAATAATACAGGAGTTTTAGTATGAATGATACGGATATTGCAACACTAATACGGGGTGAAGAGCGACGACAGCGAGAGGGGCTCGAACTGATTCCGAGTGAGAATTACGCGAGCAAGGACGTTCGAAAAGCGCTCGGTAGCGTGCTGACGAACAAATATTCCGAAGGCTATCCGGGGCGTCGGTATTACGGCGGACAGGAATTTACGGACAAGATTGAGGCATTGGCGATCGAACGCGCTAAAAAATTGTTTCACGCCGATCACGCAAATGTACAGCCACATTCCGGCGCACAGGCAAACGAAGCGGTGTATTTTGCATGGTGTGATCCAGGCGACACGATTCTCGCGATGGACCTCGGGCACGGCGGTCACCTGACGCATGGCGCGCCGGTAACGCGAAGTGCCCGCGAATATAACTTTATTCGCTACAAGATGAAGGATGTCTCGACGGGCGAGATTGACTACGATGAGTTGCGTCGCTTGGCGCTCGAACATCAACCAAAAATCATCCTGGCCGGATTTAGCGCCTACCCACGCGAGCTTGATTATGATAAGTTTGTCGAAATTGGCCGCGAGGTCGGTGCGATGCTCATGGCGGATATGTCACATATCGCTGGACTGATTGCTGGCGGCGTGGCGGAAAATCCGCTTGACCATGGCTTCCATGTCATGACGACGACAACGCACAAGACGTTGCGCGGGCCGCGCGGCGGTATGATCTTAAGCAATGGAACGGTGTCGAACCCGCTGAAACGACCAGAAAAAACGCTCGAAAACCTACCGACGCTCATCGACCGGGCGGTGTTCCCAGGTACGCAAGGTGGTCCGCATATGCATGTCATTGCTGCAAAAGCCGTGGCGTTTGGCGAGGCTCTTCGCCCGGAGTTTAAGGACTACGCTCGGCAAATTGTCAAGAACGCTACGCAACTCGCCGAAGAGCTGCAAAAACGCGGCTTCGTACTCGTGACGGGCGGGACGAGTAACCACCTCATTTTGGCGGACGTCTACAAGAGCTTCGGGCTTGATGGCGGAGTGGTCGAGTCGGCGCTTGATAAGATCGGTCTGACGCTCAACAAAAACGCCGTGCCAGACGATCCGCTGCCGCCGTTTCGTCCGAGCGGTATTCGGCTTGGTACTCCAGCCCTGACGACGCGCGGTCTCCGCGAGGAGCATATGGCGCAAATCGCTGAATGGATGAAAAAGGCGATTGATGTGCGCGATGATGCGGTGGCACTAGGTCGCTTGCGCAACGACGTGAAGACGTTTCTAAAAGATTTTTAAATGCTACTGCTTTGCGTTTAGCGGCCCATCCTGTACACTGCAGGTAATTAGTTTTAACCGAGGTGAATATGCGGCGAGCAGGGTTCTTTGTTGGTGTCTTTTTAGTAGCAACTGTAATGGCGGTGACGAGTGTCGCGCCGTCGGCGTCAGCAAAGTCGTTCGAGCCAGATTGGCAAACGGTGGAACCGACGTACCATGAGCTTCCAGGATACCAACCAGAAGCTCAATGCACGATGGAGCAGTGGACGGTTGAGGTCAATCTGAGCTACACGTACGCTGAGGATCAGACCAAACCTATGGATGTCTGTGTCTATCACGGCAAGGACTTTGCTTTTGCGTGGTTTACACGTACCGGTTGGTATAAATACCTGTCGCAATACAGTCCGACGCAGACGGAGAGCGGCTGGGCGATTGCGGTAGGGGATGCAGAGCTTGGTGCGAAGAAGCTTTATCCGATTATTATTGGCGGGAGCAATGTTGTACCACCTTGGACTGTATTTGGACCGGAAAGCAATGCAATTTATATGGCAACTCAGTATATTACGTACTTTGGCAATGATATCTATTATGAGCCAGATTTGACGCAGAAGATTCACCCTGTTTTTGGATCCGATGGATACGTGCGGCGGTATGACTACAACGCCGATTTTGCAAATCGACGGCTAAATGTCGATTACCTTGGGGGGCTTGCGGCTTTTGGGGTGGCCCATTCAAATAACGGTAAGTGGCTGGTCATGACGTCGTACAATGAAATGGTTATCTATGATACGTCTAGTGATAAGGCGCGAATAGTCGAGCGGTCGATGTATTACAATACTGCTGCGTGGCCCGGTCAGCTTGTCCAACTCGCAATCAGCGACGATGGAAAGACTGTTGCGTTTGCCGGCAGAAATGAACCTTTTCGCATTATTAGAACTATCGACTCCTGTGGGCGTGGTCTCGAAAAGTCAATACAAGACGCTGCCCCTCTATCATCGTGTGCCGCTGTTGACCTGACGGCATTTGCCGGTACCCGTTCGCAGACTTATTCTCCCTATAGCGGTGGGGCCCGTTGGTATGATTTTTTGTCATTCAATCACGAGAGTGATTCGCTGACCTATTACGACCAACAAAAATGGGCCACTATCACCGCCGGTAACATGCAATACACGCCCAAGATAAAGTATCTCGCTCTTGGCGATTCATTCGCAAGTGGCGAGGGGGATATTACGATTGGCGCGAGCCACTACTTGCCAGGGACCGACAATAACGGTTCGTACCTCTCTGGCATCCCGCGAGAAATGTGTCACATGAGTGATCGGTCCTATCCCTTCCTCTTCGCTGCAGATATGGGGCTTGCGCGGGGCGCTGATATGCAGTCGGTGGCATGCTCTGGTGCCGTGCGGCATGA
The DNA here is from genome assembly GCA_964433265.1 of uncultured Candidatus Saccharibacteria bacterium. Classification (GTDB taxonomy): domain Bacteria; phylum Patescibacteriota; class Saccharimonadia; order Saccharimonadales; family Saccharimonadaceae; genus Saccharimonas. The sequence continues at coordinate 7,215 of CAYSQL010000031.1, forward strand.
CCTATTGTCTGCAGGCAAGGCGCCTGATTATCTCGATGCTCGATATATCGGACAGGAGACGCAGCTTCCATGGGCAGATAACGGCCCTCGATTACGTGGCATAAGTAATGCCACGCAGCTGCAGGATCAAGCACGCACCGACTTCACTCCGGGGCGGGTTCAGCAGATAGAATTCGTCGAGAAGTATCATCCGCAGGTAGCGACGGTCATGGTGTCGGGCAATGACCTTGGATTCGGTGATGTCATCTCTGGGTGTTTGATGAATATCCCTAGCAACAAGGCGTGCAGCTATGTTGATGCAGACGGTCGGGCAAGGATGGCGGCGTCGATTCGCACGAACTATGAAGAGCAGACGAGGTTCTATCAAGCATTAAAGGCTGCATCGCCCTATACCGAGTATTACGCAATCGGTTATCCGCAATTTATTAGTGACAAGGGGTCGTTATGCTGGAATTCTGGTGGTTTAACGCAGGCCGAGCGGACTTTTATTCGCGAATCGGTGAGTTATGTCAATCAGTCAATTCGCAACGCTGCGGCTGCGGCGGGGATTCGGTATATCAACATTGAAAATGCATTGGATGGTGTCCAAATGTGCGACGGCAAAGGCGTGTCTGGTGCGATTGACCGAGTGGCGAGTAGCTTGCTAACCGACTTCGCGCACCATGGGGCGATTCTGTCAGACAACACTCAGCCACTCTATAGCCGCTGGTTAATCACCCAATTTCATGACGTCGTTGAGGCGGCGAAGGTCTCTGGTGATGTGATTCAGAACCCTATGGGGACGATTATGGGGTATTTCCAACAGCTGTTTCATCCGAACAGTGTCGGGCATCAGGCGATTCATGGCTATGTAGCGGCGCACTACGGAGGCGGGAGCCTGCTCGATGCGCAGTGCGATGGAGAGGTGATTATTTGTCCAGAGTCGAGTAACACTGGTACACCACCGACGCCTGATTATTTCAGTCGAGACAATGATGTGACGATCAATGATCGAATAGTACGCATTATGCCGCTCGTGAAAACGGCGACCGAACAGGTTGGTGATATGGCTGAAGGTGCCTCAAACGCCGTTATTCGAACGAACCAAGACCTTACGATAGTGAGCCCTGATGCCATCGTGGATGGTGTGCGTACGATCGCGATTCATTCTGATTCCACTATTCTCGGCAAGATGCAGCCGGGAGAAAAGACTGCTGTGGTGACGTTGCCTCCTGATTTTCCGATTGGTTTTCATACGATTAGCCTCAGTGGTGAAGCGACCGATGGCCAGCCAGTAGAATATGCTCAATATGTCTTCGTCGAAGGGCCGGAAGGAGATATGGACGGTGATGGTATGCCCGACAAAGTCGATCCGTGCTTGTTTGTGAATCCGAGCGGAGTCGACACGGATGGGGATGGAATCGATGATGCCTGTGATTTGCAGGTGACGGCAAAAACAAGCGAGCCGAATGGTCCGACCAGTAGGGGCCCTGTCCAAGGTTCAACGGAGACGATTGCCATCCGTGGCGTTGGTGAACTTTTAGCGCCCACGGTAGGCAAGCTCGCCGTGGCGACTGATGATGTATCCTCGGAAATGACGGCTAGTGCAAGCTTCTCGTCGCCGTTTGCTGCCGGGACCGACAGCACAAGAGTTCCAGATACGAATCACGCAGAGTCAACTGCTTCTACGGCCAAGACCGCGTTGATGGCGGGTACTTCACGGTGGTTGTGGGTTCTCTTAGTCGTGCTCTTCGTACTCTTGTTTAGTGGCGCAATCTGGCGTTATCTACGCACGCGTCGTAAGGCAAAGGATTAGCACCCGACGCCAATTGGGTATTCACTGATCGCTCCGCTGCCAGAGGTGAAGTTCCAGAAGTACACGTTGGCGCCCGCAGAGGCTCCCGAAGCGTTGCACAAATAGTAGCCGACGACAGCATTGTTATTTGAAACGGCGGCCGTGTAGCCTGCGCCCGCGTTCGAGCTTGTTGGAGTGAGGCTTGCGACGTTTGCAATTGCCGACTCGACGCCAGCACTACCGCCACTTGCCGCGCAAGTACCAGCTCCAGTCGTGCCTGCCGTCGGAGCTGAACCGGTTGAAACAAGCGAGTTCGTGACAAGCTGGCAGTAGCTGGGGTAGTAACTATTTGTTGCATAGTAACTCTGCACCTTTTTTGCAAGACTGTTTGCCGCCATTTGGCCTGCGCTAGTCCGTGCGCGTGCCTGTATACCATTGTAGGCAACAATCGTAATAGCCGCGAGGATGGCGAT
>CAYSQL010000032.1:0-9305 GCA_964433265.1 uncultured Candidatus Saccharibacteria bacterium
AGTGGAATGATGAGAAGATTAGGCGATCTGTCGGTGAAATAGTCCTCATTAATTCAGATAACGATCCGCATGTGCCACTTGCGATGGGCGAACGGATGCGCGACCGATTTGGTGCGAAATTGGTAGTACTGTATAGTGCGGGGCATATAAACGAAAAATCTGGTCACACCGAGGTTCCATTTGTGCTCCGTGAGCTTACTCGGCTTGCCAAGATGAACGTACAGGGCTGAATTCCCGGGTAGATTGAGCGAAAAACGGATTTTTATGGACTTTTTTATAAAATCCCTTGACATCCCGCTTATGCTGGCGTAGGATGCAAACAGGTAAGTAATTCTCTAAAAAGAAACACTTACACCAAGCTTTCGGGCACATTCCGATAAACAATTGAGGAAAGGGCCGAGGAAGCGTTCAAAAAATTCTTGCAAGAAGCAAAAAATACTGGCTGATCACCGGTATTTTTTGTTTTTGGCGGCAGGTCAATGCACGGGTCGCGCGAGGGTTTGATTTCTGATTCCGCCTATGGTTAACTCGTAGGCGATGAATAGGTATAATATGGCAACGCGGAATCATGGCAAGCGAGTAGTTGCACGTGGCGTAGCGAAGGCCGGCTTTACGATTGTCGAGCTCTTGATCGTGATTGTCATCATTGCCATTCTCGCCGCAATCACTGTCGTGGCGTTTAACGGCGTGCAGACACGGGCTCGGAACGCTAAGATTAGCGCTGATCTTAGCGAGCTGAATAAGGCGGCTCAAGCGGCGCGTATTGCCGCGGGCGGCGTGACACTTCTCGTCGTGACCGGATCGACTGCCACTGCGTCTAATTGTACCGCCAAGGCAACTGGGACGGACCTCGCGGCGCTAGCTAGGACGGACGGTTGCTGGACGGCATACGCTTCGGCACTGAATGCTATCTCGAATGCTTCTGGAATCAACGTACGTAGTCTCGTCGATCCGTGGGGGAGACCCTATTTTCTCGATGAGAACGAGGGCGAGGGTTCAGTTTGTGGAAACGGCAGGGACAATGTGGGCGTATACACACAGCCATTTGTGGCGGGATGGACTGTAAATAACTTGACGCAGATACCATACGTCAATCTGAGTTGCTAAATAATGGAGGCGAAGTTACGTATGGACGTGGCAGTAACGACCAAAAACCTTTCCGTTACGCTTGGTGGCGAGAGGGTGCTGCACGATATTTCGCTTGATCTGCCACGCGGTCGTATGATTGCGTTGATTGGTCCGTCGGGCGCGGGCAAGACGACGCTTATTCGGGCAATCGTAGGTAGCCTCAAGATTCGTGACGGCGAAGTGTCTGTGCTCGGTCGTCATGCTGGATCGGCCGCACTCCGCCGAGAAGTTGCCTACATGGCACAAGATTTGGCGGTATACGAAGACCTCACTGTTCGGGGTAATCTGGCATATTTTGCGACGATGATTGGTGTGCGACGGCGCGATTTGCGTGCGATGATTGCGCGCGCCCTTGCTGATGTCGAGCTAGAGGACAAGGCAGGATCGCTGGTTTCGGATTTGTCTGGCGGGCAAAAACGACGCGTGTCGCTCGCGGTGGCGCTATTGGGCGCACCAAAGCTACTTGTTCTCGACGAGCCCACGGCCGAGCTTGACCCGGTGCTACGCGACAAATTGTGGGCGTTGTTCGCTAAGCTCGCGGCGGCCGGGACAACGCTGCTCGTCTCGAGTCATAGCATGGACGAGGCGAGTCGATGCGATGATTTGGCGCTCATTCGAGGTGGCGAAATCATCGCACATAGTTCACCCGAGGTACTGCTAGAGCAAACGGGCGAAAGAACCGTCGAGCGGGCATTTCTGCGGCTGATTCAGGAGGGCGAGCGATGAGCATACGGCGAACAATCGCAACGGCGAAGCGCGCATTAGCGCAGCTGGCGGGCGATCGCCGCACATTGGCGCTACTGTTCGTCGTGCCGCCCCTACTGCTCTTCATTTTGCGGTATGTATTTGACAGCGAGCCGCGCGTTTTTGATGCGGTGTCACCAATGCTGCTGGGAATTTTTCCGATGGTAATGATGTTCCTCGTGACGTCAATCGCGACCTTGCGCGAACGGCGTAGCGGGACGCTCGAACGACTGATGACGATGCCAGTTTCAAAGGCTGACTTTGTGTTTGGCTATGCGCTGGCGTTCGCGCTTGTCGCCACGCTGCAGGCGGTGATTACATGCGCCGTGCTACTTGGTGCGATGGGGGTGTCGGTGGCAGGTGGTTTTATCGCCACGATGCTTGGCGCGGTGGCTGCGGCACTACTTGGTACATCGCTTGGCTTGCTGTTCAGCGCGTTCGCGGCGACGGAATTTCAGGCCGTGCAATTTATGCCGGCGGTGCTTTTTCCGCAACTGCTCGTGTGCGGGCTGTTTATTGCGCGGGACAAAATGGCAGAGCCGCTCCAGTGGTTCGCTAATGTCATGCCGCTGGCCTACAGCGTTGATGCGATGAAACAAGTCACGGAGCATAGCGAATGGACGGCGACGCATACGACGGATCTTGCGATTATCCTAGGCGTATCACTTGTGGCGCTGATACTGGGGGCGCTGTCGATTCGCCGCCGCCGTTCGCGCGCCTAGCTCGCAAAATCCTTGTGTTTCGGCTACACTATAGTTCATATGTTTAAGAACTATGTCCGCAAGAAACTCGAGAAGTATGTTAAACAGTATTTTAGTAAGCACCCAGACGTAAAACTCATCGTCGTTGTTGGCAGTGTCGGCAAGACGAGTACCAAACGTGCCGTGGCGACGCTATTGTCTCAGCGATACAAGGTGCGCATGCATGATGGTAATCACAATTCCGAGCTATCGGTGCCACTAGGCATACTTGGAATTAAATATCCGCAAAATATTCGGAGTATCGTGGCGTGGCGGGCGGTGTTTGCCGAGGCGCGACGACGAATTCATCAGCCAGACGATGCCGAGGTAATCGTGCAGGAGCTTGGCACTGATCATCCGGGCGACATTGCAGCGTTTGGCGCGTATCTCGTGCCAGATATTGCACTGGTGACGGCGATTACGCCCGAGCATATGGAGTTCTTCGGTACAATCGAGGCAGTCGCACAAGAAGAAATGAGCGTTTCTGACTATTCGAAGTTTATATTGATTAATCACGACGACGTCGAGCCTCGATTTGCCGATTACGAGAACAACCCGAATTTTGCCACCTATGGGCTTGATGGTCTGGCTGATTATCGCTACGAGAAGCAAGAGTTTACGCTCGAGGGCGGTTTTACGGGGAATATAATCGCACCGGAATACCCAGAGCCGTTCGCGGCATCAATCAAGGTGTACGGCGAGCACAGTATTCGTCCCGTCGTTGGTGCAGTTGCGGTGGCGGCAAAGATGGGGTTATCGCCGCAGGAAATCGCCGCGGGAATCGCGCGCATTCAGCCCGTACCTGGCCGCATGAACGTGTTGCGCGGCCTCGGCGGTACGACAATTATCGATGACACCTACAACTCGAGCCCTGCGGCCGCGGCCGCGGCGCTACAGACGCTATACCTGCTTGGTGAGACGGCGCCGCAACGCATTGCGATTTTGGGTGATATGCGCGAACTTGGAGCGTCAAGCCAATCGGAGCACGAGAAGCTTGGGGCGCTCTGCGACCCGAACATGCTTGCGTGGCTGGTGACGGTCGGCCCAGAGACGGAGAAATATCTCGCACCGGTCGCCCGCGGTCGGGGGTGTCAGGTAAAATCCGTGCGCAATGCGATCGAGGCGGCTGAATTTGTACGGAGCGTCACCGAGGAAGGCGCAGTTATTTTAGCGAAGGGCTCACAGAACGAAATTTTTCTCGAAGAGGCGGTGAAACTGCTGTGCGAAATGACCGAGGACATCGAGCTGGTCCGCCAAAGTGATAGCTGGCGCGAGACAAAAGACGCGTTTTTCGCACGATTCCAATAGCTCTCCGGGCGTAGCGCTTAACGAACGGGGGTGGACTCTGCTATACTAGGGGCAAATGAGACGCTATAATCCTTCCGAAATCGAGCCAAAGTGGCAGCAACAGTGGTCTGACGACCACCGGTACGCTGCTTCAGATACAAGTAGTAAGCCGAAATACTATGTCACAGGCATGTTTCCATACCCATCTGGTGCGGGGATGCACACGGGTCACTTCTTTGAGCATTCAATCGTCGATGCGGTCGCTCGTTTTCGTCGGGCGCTCGGCTACGAGGTGATGTATCCAATGGGCTGGGACAGTTTTGGGCTACCTGCCGAGAACTACGCGATAAAAACCGGCAAATCACCACAGGAAACGACCGCGACGAACATCAACAACTTCACGAACCAACTGCGTCGTGTCGGTGCGAGTATTGATTGGGACCGCGAAGTGAATACCGCCGACCCAAGCTACTACAAATGGACGCAGTGGATTTTTACGAAATTATTTGAGCGCAGCCTAGCCTACCAAAAAGAAGCAAATCAATGGTGGTGTCCAAAAGACAAAACCGTGCTTGCTAATGAGCAGGTGATTGGCGGTCGGTGTTGGCGCTGCGAGTCGGTCGTCGTCAAGAAGCCGATGAAGCAGTGGTTTTTCAAGATTACTGACTATGCCGATGCGCTCCTCGAAGAAATTCCCGCGCTTGATTGGCCGGAAAAGATCAAGGCAGCGCAGACCAACTGGATTGGCCGGTCCGAAGGTGCGCATATTGATTTCATGATTGAAGGTCGTGAGGACGCGATTACGGTCTTCTCAACTCGCCCCGATACGTTGTTTGGTGCGACGTTCCTCGTGCTTGCGCCAGAGCATCCGCTCGCTCGCGAAATTGCGACCGACGAGGCGAAAAGTGCCGTTTCGGCCTATATCGATGAGGCTATCAAGAAATCTGAAATCGAACGATCAAGCGATAGCAAAGATAAGACGGGTGTTTTCACTGGCACTTACGCGACGAATCCGGCCACTGGCGAAAAAGTTCCTATCTGGATTGCCGACTACGTTCTGTGGGGCTATGGTACCGGCGCGGTCATGGGCGTGCCCGCACACGACGAGCGTGACCTCGCGTTTGCCGAGGCGTTTGATTTGCCGGTTGTCGAGGTTATCAAGAAGCCGGAGGGCTCGGACGAACGCTGCTATCACGGCGAAGGGGTATTGATGAATTCTGGCCGATTTGACGATATGTCGACAAGCGAAGCACGCGAGGAAATCGTCGCGTGGCTTGGGCAATCTGGCGTTGGTCAGCCGATGGTGACTTATAAAATGCGCGACTGGCTCATCAGCCGACAGCGCTACTGGGGCGCGCCAATTCCGATTATTCACTGTGCGAAGCACGGCGCGGTGGCGGTTCCAGAGAGTGACTTGCCGGTATTATTGCCGGACGTCGAGGACTTTGCGCCACGCGGCGATGGCAAGTCGGTTCTGGCTGCGCAAGAAGAGTGGGTGAATACGGTGTGCCCGACCTGTGGTGAACCGGCCAAGCGCGAAACCGACACGATGGATGGCTACGCGTGTAGCTCGTGGTACTTACTCCGCTACGCAGACCCGCATAACGATCAAAAAGCGTGGGACGAAAAACTCGTCAATCATTGGGCGCCAGTCGACATGTACGTTGGCGGCGATCACGCGACAGCGCATCTCCTGTATGTGCGCTTTTGGACGCACGTATTCAAAGACTTGGGTCTCGTGGACTTTAGCGAGCCAGTGAAGCGCTTGGTATTCCATGGTCTTATTCAAGCCGAGGACGGTCGCAAAATGAGCAAGAGCCTGGGGAACGTTGTTGACCCGCTTGAGGTCATCGATGCTGGCTATGGTGCCGACGCCTTACGAACCTTTGAATTATTCCTAGGCCCGGTCAACGAAAACTCAAGCTGGAGTAGCAAGGGGATCGCAGGCGTTTATCGTTTCTTGAATCGTCTGTGGACAGTGGTAAACGAGTATAATGATAGCGATAAAAATGGCGCGGCGACACGCGTTGCCGAGCTGAATACCCTGACGCATAAAACAATCAAAAAGGTCACCGAAGATTATTACGATTTAAGTTTTAATACGGCGATAGCTGCATTGATGGAATGTGTCAATGAACTCTACAAGCTGAAGCTCGATGGTTTTACCGATGAATGGAAATTCACGATTGAATCGCTTGTCCAGTTAGTGCAGCCGTTTGCGCCGCATATGGCAGCCGAATTGTGGCAGGAATTGGGCTTTGATGCACAAATTGATACTGCGCCATGGCCACAATGGGATGAGAAATACCTGGTTGCGGATACGAAGATGATTATCGTGCAGGTGAACGGCAAATTGCGCGCCAAGCTGACGGTTGCTAGCGACGCAAGCGAAGAGGAAGTTCGAAAGCTCGCACTGAGCGACGAAAACGTGCAGAAATTTGTCACCGGCGAACCGAAAAAAGTGATTTACGTTGCCGGCAAGCTACTGAGCATCGTTGTCTAGCCGCTACTAAGTAATGGCGCGTCGTGGGGCGACTCGGCGACGTGGACTAGGCGTGATAGCGCGACGTGCGGCGGGATGCGCTGTAGGCGAAAGTGCCCGTAATAATTTGATAACACTTTCGCCAAAGCCGACGACTGTAGCTACGCGATCTCCGATGCGAGCTTCAAGGCGGGATTCACCGGTTGTGTAGGTGTGGCCGTAATCCGTTGCGGCGGCGAGGCTACCTAGTTGCCTGTCGGTCGCAGATGCGCCTGAAGTCGTCGGGGTATTCTCTGGCGCACCGGTATTAATGCCGTTGCGTTCAAACCATGCTTGCTCGCGGTCTCCGATATGATTCATCTTCTCATGATAACACTTATGCATAAAAATGTCAATATCCGCTTGAAAAAACAACAGAGAAGCGGTATACTAGACGTCAAGTTTTATTGTAACCTAATATAGGAGAACATTTCATGGCACAGCCAAAAAAACAGAGTAGCCCTCGCAAAACGGGTCTCCGCCGCAGCCACCTGGTACTTAGCCTTGCGCGCCGCGTCAACGCGAAGTCACCAGTCAAGGTAAAGACGACCAAGAACGAAACCGGCAAGAAAAAGTAGTTTTTTTACTGCTTTTGTAAGAGTGGGAAATTTTAACAAAGAAAGAACCAAGCGCATATGGCCTCAAATCGTCATCTTGGACGCATCGTAGCATTGCAGACATTGTACGAATACGAATTTCGTACTACTTCTGAAGATCCCAACGTTGACCTAAATGAAATCCTCGCTCGTAACCTCGAGCGATACGAGTCGGCGATAGATGATACGACATTTGTGAAAGCCCTCGTCGAGGGTGTTATCAAAGAAACCGCTGGTTTGGATGCAAAAATCCAGCCAATCGCTCCCGAATGGCCAATTGAGCAGATCGCACGCGTCGATAGATCAATTCTACGCATCGGCTTGTACGAGCTGCTCTTTGCTCGGGAGAAAGTTCCGCCAAAAGTTGCTATTAACGAGGCGGTGGAGCTTGCAAAGGCATTTGGTTCTGATAATTCAAGCAAGTTTATCAATGGCGTGCTTGGCACGGCATTCCGGACGCTTGTCGAGGAGAAATCAGACAATGGCGAACCCAAAGCTTGATAAATTCAAGAAGTATTTTGGAAAAAAACCATCTATTCAGGAAATTGTTCGTGAGCCAACTGCGGGCGGCGTCGTGTTTCGCCATCGCAAAGATGGTAATATCGAGATTTTATTGATTCAGGACTCAAAAGACCGTTGGACGATTCCAAAGGGCCACATCGAAGAGGGCGAGACTGCTGTTCAGACGGCGCGTCGTGAGATTGGTGAAGAAGCGGGACTGCATGACGTCGATATGCTTGGGTGGCTCGGCAAGATTCATTTTCGCTATCGCCGAATTGACCGGCTCGTACTCATGACGACGCAAATTTATTTGGTACGCGTGAAGACCGACGGCAACGAAATCCAAAAAGAAGAATGGATGAATGGTATCAAGTGGTTTCCGTTTACAGAGGCGCTTGATTTGATTGAATACGAAGATATCGCAAAATTAATGCTAAAAGCAAAAACAAGAATACGAGAGGAGAAGCTATGAGCGGAATGCAAACGGCGCCGTATCAGGATTTCGCACGAGAGAAGCTGGGGTTTGAGTATAACGATATCCAGCTGCTCATCACGGCACTGACGCACCGAAGTTACGTTAATGAGCACAAAAAGAGTGTTAGCCATCACAATGAACGGCTCGAGTTTCTGGGTGACGCCGTGCTCGAATTAGTGACAACTGATTTTTTGTTCCGTAATTATTCGGAGCCGGAAGGGATTTTGACGAGCTGGCGCGCGGCACTAGTGCGGACGGAAAGCATTGGCGAGGCAGGCGAAAAGCTTGGCTATGAGCCGCTTGTTCGTATGTCAAAGGGCGAAAAGCATGGTTCGGCCAGGGCGCGGTTGCAGATCTTGGCGAATGCGTTCGAGGCAACGATTGGGTCAATCTATCTCGATCAGGGGTATGATGCGGCGAGCAGATTCATCCACGAGCATATCTTAAGCAAGCTTGACGGTATTCTTGCCGAAGGTTCATGGCGCGACCCGAAGTCACATCTGCAGGAAGTGTCGCAGCGCATTGATGGCGCGACGCCGGTTTACAAGGTGATTTCAGAGGAAGGCCCAGATCATGACAAAGTTTTCACGCTGGGTGCGTATGTGAATAACAAGCTGATGGGTAAGGGAATCGGTCCAAGCAAGCAGCACGCCCAGCAGCAGGCTGCACGCGCCGCACTGGCCGCTTACGAAAAGCGTGAACCGCAATCAACAGATTGACATCGACCGTGAAACAGTGTAAACTAGTTCAGAAGTAATACAACAACGTATAAGTGAAGTAAAAGGAAGTTTCAATTTTATGCTCGCAATTCGTTTGCAACGCCTAGGCCGCAAAGCCTACCCAGTCTACCGTCTCGCTGTTCAGGAATCTCAGCGCCACCCATCGAGCGGTCGTGTTATCGCCTATGTCGGTAATTACAACCCACACACCAAAGAAGCGAGCGTCAACAAGGAATTGGCTCAGAAGTACCTCGACAACGGTGCGCAGCCGACACCTCGCGTGGCTAAGCTCCTCAAAGACGGCGGCGTCACCTTGCCAAAATGGGTGAAGGAATTCGCCGGCGACAAGCAGCGCGCAATTCGCAACGCCGAGAAGCTTCGCAAAAACCAACCAAAGGAAGAAGTTCCGGCTGAATAACATCGCTAATACAGATAAACGCTCCCAAACCAGGAGCGTTTTTTGATGGTTACGCCAAACTGAATACCGTTCGTTGCAAAACCTGCTACAATGAGACTACGATATTTGTTAAGTGACCGTGAAAAGGAGACCTGTGGGCATGTCAACTATTGACCAGCAATTCGTAGAATATATCG
>CAYSQL010000033.1:0-4347 GCA_964433265.1 uncultured Candidatus Saccharibacteria bacterium
TCCGCCTCGGTCACCGCGAGACCAGCCTCGATGATAGCCGTACGGACTTTTGCCAAATCTTTCGCCTCGGTATAGACAATCATTTCACCATCTTCTTCGTTCGCATCGCTCGCACCCGCATCGAGAATCGCCAAAAGCGCCTCTTCACCGCTCGCCGCCACGCGGATTACGCCCTTACGCGTAAATTGAAACAGCACACTGCCCGCATCAGCCATCGTGCCACCGTTTTTCGTCATCGCCGTGCGGACTTCCGGATACGTGCGATTCTTGTTGTCGGTCGCCGTCTCGACGACGATACCAACACCGCCTGGCCCATATCCCTCATAGGTCGCTTCTTCGAGCGCCACTGCGTTCTTGTCCGCTGCCCGCTCGATCGCTCGCTGAATGTTGGCGTTTGGCATATTCGCCTGCTTCGCTTTCTCAATAGCAAGCGCGAGTCCAGGGTTCATCGTTGGATCAGCACCACTGCGCGCTGCAATGGCGATTAAATTACCAATCTTCGTAAATACCGCACCACGCTTTGCGTCGACAATGGCTTTTTGACGGTGGGTCGTCGCCCATTTGCTGTGTCCAGACATAAAAACCTCACTTTCTCATCAAGTGCTATGCAATTTATCATTATTATAACAGATACCGACCGGCTATTCTACCACCGATACCTCTCGCAGACGACATTTCGTTATCCACGCGATATACCCGCACAGAAGCGCGACGACCGCATACCACACGACCGCACCACCAATCGACAACGAGAATTTTGTCTGCGCCCACGGCATACTCGCCGTCCAGTTCACCACCCAGAGCATGCCGTCAAGCACTACTTGCGCTGGCCAACCAACAATCGAGGCGAGCCCTGGCACCAATAGCCCACCGATTCCAGCAATACCCACCAACAGCATAGCAAGGGGAATAAATGGCACGATCAAGAGATTTGAGAGCAGAGCGATATTCGAGAATTGCCCAAACACAACCAAGATAATCGGCGCTGTCATCACCTGTGCCGCGACCGTTTCACCCAAGATTTGCCCGATGGCGCTTGGTTTTTGTTCGCCATAAAAATATGCCCGCAAAAGCGGCGCCACGATCATCACACCGGCAAACGCGGCAAAGCTCAACAACCAACCAACGTCGCCCCACGCATAGCTCGGATTCCAAAGCACCGTCGCGCTCGCCGCCAGCGCCAGTAGTGTCACCGGATGAAACGCGCGACCATAATACCATGCCCATATCCCAAGCAGCGACACTAGTCCAGCCCGCGTCATACTTGGGCTGAGCCCAGTCATCGCAACAAAGCCGATGATAAGCGCAACACTCGTCAGTGCTGCGAGGTATTTCGACACCCGCGCAAACAACCGCCGCGCCAGTCGTACAAGCACCGTCAGATTATAGCCGCTCGCTACCACTATATGTGTCAGCCCGGTCACGACGAGCGCCTCCTGGAGACTTTGCGGCAGGGCTTGTTTCTGCCCAAGCAAATAACCGATACCAAGGCTCGCCGCTGGATCCGTCACGGCTCGCTTGATTGCCAAAGCGAAGGCATCACGTAAGGCGAGTGCCGGATCGCCGCCCTTTACCCGTGTCACCTCAAGAATCTGCGCATTATTCATTGCCGCTGCGAACGTTCCAAAGCCTTGCTGCAACTTGCCGTCAATTGTCACCGTGTCACCCCGTTTCAGCTCCCGACGGTCCGTCGTCGTCACGCGCAGCGTCCCCGCTAACCCTCGCCCCGTGAGGTCTCGTAGGTCATCCACGCGAAGCACCGTCTGGCCCCAAGCCCCCAGTTCCACGTCGCCCGCTACCCTCCCAACGATGCGGACATGATGCTCATAGACGGCGCCATACCGCGTCAGGTCCACTCGCTCGATGCTCCCACGCCACAAGCCAATGAGCAGACCAGCCAGCATGCTCGCTATTAATAACACGCGCCACTGCTTATAGAGTACGAGACCAACGAGCGCGGCCGCCACGCCCAGCCACCCAACCGACCAAAACAGCGTCAACCACACCGCGCCGACCGTCCCCAACACGATACCAAAACACATCGCCGTGAAATGCCACGTCAAGTGCGTTCGCCGCTTTAGCCAGTACCACATACTCATCGTATCGTAGCACGCTAGGCGCTATTTTTGGTGTTGTTTCTCTAGCCCCTCTGGAAGTTTTGTCTTCTTCTTTCGGAACAAAATCTCAAAAACCGCCAACGCAAGGCATACAGTAATCACCAGTGGAAGATACGGTGTCATCTGCTCGACCGTCCCCTTGCTCGCAGAATCAAGCACAACCGCGCTCTCGAACGCTGGATACGTTAATGCCACTGCGCCCAGCGCGAACACAGCTCCACTCATAATTCGCTTCGCTGGCCCCCTTACTTTTGGCGCCCGAAGCATCACCAAGAGCGCCGGCACAATCGTGAGCACCACCGCCACAACGCTCGACAACGGTGGTTGCACGATCGCCAATCCCAGCCCAGCGACTATCGGCGTGAGGCTATCCGTCCACAGTCGCGCTAACACCGACCCAGCCGCCAATGCCAATGTCGGTACCCCAAAGCTCTTGTGACTAAGCATGCCAATCATCGCCATCGTCATGAAATAAACAGTCAATACAACAAGATACGTCATGCTAGTAGTATACCATCCACAAACTCTCGGCGCGTGGCTATCAATAATTTGACTTAAACAATAAAATAATATATAATTTATATTTATGCGTTCTACTGATTTACTAGCAAAATATTGCCGCGAACACGGCTGTCATGTAGAGCATTTATTCTTTGGGCCCCGTGGAAAATCCGAATTCGTCAAGATAACCGCCCCCAATAACCAGTCGGTCATGCTCGACGCAAGTCATTTGATTTATCCTTTTAGCACAAGCACTGCAAAGCGGCTATCTGGCGACAAGGCGCTCATGCACGACTATATCACGCATCTTAACGACATTCGACAGCCCCCCTATATCGTCTGCAATAACAGAAACGTCGATGAGAGCACTCTGGCCGAGTTCATTGCGAGAAACCACTCCGTCGTCATTAAGCCGCGTCGCAGCTTTGGCTCAAGGGGCCTGACAATCAACGTCCGCTCCACCAACGAGGCGATCGCTGCAATAGGGCTCGCTAGTAAATTTAGCAGAGGGGTTATTGTCCAGCAACAAGTCACTGGAGAAGAGTACCGTTTTATGACCATCGACAGCAAGGTTTGCAGTGTCCTTATCCGCAAAAGAGCCTCGGTGACTGGAGATGGGGTTCGTACCGTTGCCGCGCTAATAGCACTTGAAAATACCGCACGCAGCAAAATTACCAACACAATGGTTCCTTATCCACCGCTCAGTGAAAAATTAATCCCCGGCCATTTCCTCACCGACAAAACTGTCCTAAAAAAAGACGAAATACTGGAGCTCAGTGCATCAACCTTGATTCGCGGTGGAGCCTCTGTATACGACGTATTCGAGTCAATACATCCCTCCTACATCGATGTAGCAGAAAAAATTGCCAAACCACTCGGTAGTGGGCTTCTCTGCGTAGACATCATGATTGAAAAAGCAACCATCGACGCGGCTGAGAAGAGGTATAATTTCATAGAAACAAACCTGATTCCATCACTCCCCATGTGCTATAGCTGTCGGGACGGGAAACAGTTCACGATCGTTGAATCATATATAGGGCCCATGATTCTACGTTCGCTCGGCATGAATCAGTAAGTACGGCACGGCAGACTTTGCAGCCCCGCTCGCACTATGCCCAAGATTTGGCACGGTGACAAACTGCCACGCCAATTTTTCGCCGCACAACGATGCCATATCTAGAGCAGTATTAAACATATGCCGCGCCCTCTCATATCTATTTCTCCCCTGCCGCATAACACCCGGCGTCGTTCTGAGATACTTATCTCGGACAATATCGTCCTCGCCCGCCATGATTATCAACGGACGCGCAAGGGCACACCGGATCTCTTCATCGACAAGCATATTCCGAACACCCAGTGGTAAATCAACCCCCCTATCAAGTGTCGTATACCAACCCGCATTGGCAGCGACGGCTGCGGTCATTTGGCGCGTGTCTCCAAATAAAATCATTCGATGAACAAATTTTGCTCCCGCAGAATGCCCAAACAAGGCGTACGATATGATACTAGGAAATTCCCGCTGAAGGTCGGCGAACATATCGGTAAGAAGCGTGAATGTCCATTCTGATTTAGGGTTGATCTTGAGACTCGTCAAGCCGTCGACCATATTGCCGATTGCCAGTACTTCGGGGTTCGCAATATAGTTCTCATCGAACTCTGGCACCATCACTATAGTGTCATCGGATAAATGTGCCTCCGAAAATATTCTCAGATAACGAGGCGCGTTCCT
>CAYSQL010000033.1:4447-8872 GCA_964433265.1 uncultured Candidatus Saccharibacteria bacterium
GTATCAATAAACGATTGCATCTCCCGTACGTGCAGCGGCGACGCCGTAAAGACACCAGATACCATATCGGCACGAATATTATACTTATCCTTAAGCAAGCGCACTCCACCAACAACACCAAGCGCATCGCCAGCACAAAAAACTAACCGATGGATCCGTTTCCTGAAATCATGGCTCGCCAAAAGCATAGCCGTCTCCCGTTGAATAATTCCATCAGCAACCTCAACCACCCAATAATTACTAGGCTTATTAGCGTATTTCAAGTCTAACTTATTGAAGATATCAACTACCGTGTCCTTATCGAGCAGATAGGTCGATGGGTGCCCCAAATAGGTAAAATCAGAGACCTTCTCGGCGCCCGCATCACTCATATTCAGAATATCTTTTAACGATGCCGTACCTGTAATTTTTGACGCACGCACATTGTGTCCGAGTTGTGTTAATGTTTTCACCACTGACGCCGCCGCATAGCTTTTGCCAGAATTCATGCTCGTACCGACAAATACAATCATCTTCGCACGACGAAGCTTTTTTTCATGTAACTCAGGAACCACCAATGGCATGTTCGTCGTATTGATGGGGTTTCCTTCTGGGTCGCAGACATAGCCCAAAAACTTAATCGACGTCGGGTCCTTCTTTTTTGTGTTCTTTTCTGTCATATGCGACACGACACCCGAACGAGCCACGAGGTCGTAACTATCTGTATACCCTTTGGGGATAATAGCCTCGTAGTAGTCTGGCGCGTAACGATTGCCAACAACAAAGACTCCGCGGTCTTTTGTATAGATAGTATGGATACGCCCAGTCTTGCTCTCTAGGCTCTGGTGCTGACCAATGCGATCAACTTCACCATAAATCACGTCACCATGCTGGGGAGCGCGCTTAAGGTAACGGTAGTTCGTCAGATCCTTCCGCTTAAGACCGTAGGCGGCACTTGGAATAATGTTCAATCGTGTGATTTTGTGCACAAGACCATCGCCATATGTCATGCTCTCTCCTCTCAATATCAACGTCGCGCACTAGAACGACTACGCTTTTTTCAAATTAATACCATCGTACGATAACATCTTTGTCGCCAAAAAGCAATGCCCACACCTAAGGAGACACGGCCCCTTTCCTCAGTTACGTGAAAATCCCGTGCCTTTTCGAAGTATCAAACGCTTCAAGCAGCTCCCGCTGTTTCTTGCTCAACTTCGTCGGTGTATCCACGACCACGCTAACAATATGTGCGCCACGTCGCTCACCACGCAAGTGCGGGACGCCATGCCCTGATAATTTGAAGTCGGTGCCACTCTGCGTGCCAGCGGGGATTTTCATGGTAATCACACCGTCCACCGTCTCGACATCGATTTCGGTACCGAGCGCCGCGTCTACCATGCCGATATGCTCTTCGGACAGAATCAAATCACCTTCACGGGTGAATTTCTTGTGCGCCCTGACGCGCACATGCACGTACAAATCGCCCTTGCCGCCACCGCCAATCGCCTCGCCATGCTCGCGCAAGCGAATCGTCGCGCCGTCGTCGATACCAGCCGGAATCTTCACGGTGATATGCTGCTGCTTGCGCTCCACACCGCTTCCGCGGCAGACTGAACAGACTTTTTCGGGCACTTTCCCCTTGCCCTTACAGGTTTCGCAGGTTACCGCCTGCTGAATTGGCCCAAACATCGTATTCATTACCCGCACTTGTTGGCCCGCACCCTTGCAGGTTTCGCACGTTTTGAGACTATAGCCCGGCTCGACCGTCGTACCATGACAATGGGTGCACTCGTCGTCGAGCGTAAGGTCAAGGACGATATCTTTGCCAAAAATCGCTTCCTCGAAACCGAGCGTCACACTTGTTTCGACATCACGCCCACGGGTTGGCCCGTAGGTCTGCTGCGCTCCGCCACCAAAGAATTGGCCAAAAATGTCACCAAGACCCCCATCACCGAAGTCAAAATGCACATTCTGTCCCTGGCCACCGAAGCCACCAAATCCCTCGAATGGGTTACCGCCCCCTCCTCCGCCACCAGATGCGCCACCGACACCAGCGTGCCCAAACTGGTCGTAGCGCTGGCGTTTCTGCTGGTCCTTGAGGACTTCGTATGCTTCATTGATCTCTTTGAATTTCGCCTCGTCACCACCTTCTTTGTCGGGGTGGTACTTTACGGCAAGCTTACGAAACGCCTTCTTGATTTCGTCGGCGCTCGCACCCTTTGCAACACCTAATACTTCATAATAATCACGTTTCGCCATATGTATCTATTGTAATCTTTTAGCACTCGGGTGTAAAGAGTGCTAAAAAGTCCCCGCGTTTTGTCGGCGAGGACCTTAGGCGCGCGAACGCACCACTTACTGCAGTGCCGCGTCAATCGCACTCGTATCGAGCGACGAATCAACATTGACTGCATCGAGATCTTTTTTCACTTGCGTCGCGTCTGTTTTTGCCTCGGCGGCAGTTTTTGGTATAGCTGTAGAAGTTGCGGCCGACTGCGTTGTTGTCGTCTTCGCCGTCTTCGCATTCATATTGCGGACAAATACGTAGCCGAGCGTGCCAATCACCGCGATGACCACGACGATAACGAGCCCTTCGACCGCGCCGAACCCATATTGACGCTTATTGCGCATCGGTTGTTCCTCCTGTCGTTGTTGACGAGGTTGTAGAAGCATCCGCCGCCGATGTCAGCGCCCGTACGAGCGCAACAAGGGCTGTATGATATTGCTTCAAACTCGTCCGCGCCTCTTTAACAGTCGATCGGTAACTATCGAGCTGCGAACCGAGCGTCGCACTCGTACAATCAATCGTCACGGACGATGGATCAATCTTTGCGATTGATGCCTCAGCGGCCGCTTTTGCCGTCGCGACGTTCGTATTGAGCGTGTCATAGTTCGCCACCGTGAGCTTGCCGCTCGCGTAGATATCCTGTACTCTTTGGTATTTCGCATCGAGCGTCTTCTTCACACTCGCGACGTTCTGTGCGAGATGAGGTACGGCTTCTGTCAGATTACTCTTTCGTTCTTCGCAACGATCTTTCTTGACGGTGAGCCGACGCGCCTCGGCCTCTTTCTTTGCCTGCTCGACGCGCAGTTCGGCCGCCTTCTTCGCCGCCTCAACCTTTGCTTCCTGAGCAGCCGTCAGCTCGCCCGTAGGCGACTCGGTCGCATGTGTCGCCTCCGTTGTCTTTGATTCAGTCGTTTCGGTCTCGACTTCTGTCTTGCTATCACTGCCCGACACCGCGAACGCAGCACCAGACGGTACGACTGCGAGGGCAAATATCGCTAGGACCGTTACGAGTTTCTTCATTCTTCTCTTTCGTTTCCTTTCCGCCACGGCGAGCGTGGTCATACACTATTTTCCCAAAAAAGAGCTGCAAGCACAAGCATTTTTCGCCCACAAGCTCACGCCTCGCGCCAACCGTCGTCGCCTGTTGCTAGCGCGAGCAATGTCACTTCGCAGGTTCCATCAAAAAACACAGCGTACTCACATATTCTTGCGCACTAGATAGTTCACAAAGTTTAAACAACCGATATCCGTGGAACCATCGAAATAATTTGGGTCCGATGGCGCAAGGCCGGGAATGTAGGTACCGATTCGGTAGCCCGATCCATCTGCGTCCGCCGCAGAGGCGATAGCCGCTCCAGCCGGCGTAATTGGTGATGACAAGGCGCTCGTCCGCGCACCCACCGTCTTGATCGCCTGAGCGATAGTCTTTCCGAGATCTCCCTGCATCACCTTATGCTCTCCCCTCTACAGCGGTCATCGTAGACCCAGCGAATTTCAGACCGCCGAAGTCGATGACATAGATGGAATAGCTCCATCTGCTTAGTTCAACTGCAGACAATTCTAGCAATTTCAGGCCACTTTAACAATAACCATTACGTACATCAGAGCACCACCTCGTGGAGCGGGCATATTTACCCCCGAGGAACACCGCGCACGTAGGCCAACAAACACATCCCAAATAAATACACCCACGCAAAGTGGGTGTATTTATTTGGAGGGTCCAGTGGGGCTTGAACCCACGACACCCTGCTTAAAAGGCAGGTGCTCTAACCAGCTGAGCTATGGACCCATTGGCGGATACGCTTTGGCAATTATACCAAGCGTGTCCGCCTCTGTCAATCGCGGCCTAAAAATGCTGGCGAATATGACTAAAGCTATATTCCCACGTCGCATCGGTTTTTTTATGCGGGTTGAAGATGTTTTGCGGGTCGTATAGCGACTTCATTTCCTTCATGTAGCCAAGGACTGACGGGCTATACATCTGCTCGAGCCACGGGCCACGCACGAGTCCATCGTTATGTTCACCAGAGACACTGCCGCCATAGTTAATGACAAGCGGGTTGACCTCTTTCATGGCTGGCTCAAATTTCGCACGCTCTTTTGGATCCTCGATCTTCATCAGCGGAATGACGTGGAAATTACCGTCACCAAGGTGACCC
>CAYSQL010000034.1:0-8747 GCA_964433265.1 uncultured Candidatus Saccharibacteria bacterium
CTGCGGCGCAGCCGATTATCTGGGACATTCTCGATACGCCAATCTCCCCCGAGCTCACTGGCGATGGCGAGAACATCTCCCAGCAAACCGAGTCAATCTTAGGGCCATACGACATCCACGATTTCGTCATGTGGGAATTCTTACGCTGGGGCTCGCCTGTCGAGAAAATAAAATACCTTGCGCACATCGCCTTTAAGGATACCTACGACACAGAGACTATCGACACGACGGTCGACACGTTCTTTCGGCGCTTTTCGTTCAGCCAATTCAAGCGCAGCGTCATGGCAGACGGGCCAAAAACTGGTAGCGTCTCACTCAGTCCGCGCGGAGACTGGCGCATGCCCTCCGACATTCGAACAATCGTTTTGTAGCTTCGTGTTTTATTGACACTTATACACTTTGCTGGTATACTGTGCGCATGAGATACGCGAAGCCCTATCAACCACCAGTCGTCACTGTCGACGCAATTATATTCAAGGTAATCGACGGAGCATTAAACGTCCTCGTCGTTAAACGCACCGACAACCCTTTCAAAGGACACTGGGCGTTACCTGGTGGCTATAGTGCCGCCGGGCAGACAACCGTCGAAGCGCTGACCGAGAAAATCAAGACAAAAACCGGCATCGACCTCGACACCGACATTAAGTACATGGAGCAGCTCTACACATTCGACTCTGTCAGTCGCGACCCACGGGGCCACGCTGTTTCGGTCAGCTATGTCGCTTGTGGAATTGACGGCGAACCAAGCGATACAATCGACACGGCACGCTATGTTCCCGTTGATCGTCTTCCGGAACTAGCATACGACCACGAGCAAATCATCGCCTACGCCCGAGAGCGCATCGCAAGCAAGCTCCTCTACACCAACGTCGGTTTTAGCTTGCTTTCCGAAAAATTCACCCTCACGCAGCTGCAAACCGTCTACGAAGCCGTCATGGGGCGTACGCTCGACAAGCGCAACTTCCGCAAGAAGTTCCTGGGTCTAAACCTCGTTCACGAAACGGGCGACATGTGGCGCGAGGGTGCCCACCGCCCAGCAGCACTCTACGCGTTCAACAACCAAACCCTCGAGATTCTCTCGCGCAGCTTCGACTGACCCTACTGCCAAATAACATCCCCGTCCAGGATTTGTTTATCGTCAACTGTCGGCCCGTATGAAGCGAGCACGACGCGTCGACCCATTTCGCGCTCAATCGTCCGAATAATATCGTCCGCCTCCGGAGACTGGATCGAGTCATACACCGGCTTTGCCGCGAACATCATATCGGTCAGCCTTCTGACATGCTGCCTATCGCCATTACTGCTAGGCACGATATCACGTACATCGCCCGTTTCGTCGGCAATCGCATATTTGCCAGTCTCATCCGCATCGGGCAAGACATAGTGTGTCGCATACTTCCATTCCGGCAGCTCAACGACCCGATCAACCCCCGTCACCACTAGACCGTCCAGATGACCGGCAACATTTGCCGCATAGCGGTGCGCAACGGCGTCGAAATGCCCGATACGAAATCCGCCCTGCCAGGGGCCCTTGCCATTGTGATATTCCCGTAGCGGCTCATCCAGCTCCTTATCCTCGGTCACAAACGGCCCAAACCCATGCCGCGTCGTATATGCCCGCAAGATACCAAGCGTCGTTACATCGCCGGTGTAGTTAATGTGTTCGAGCTGCCGCTGCGCATTCATCGGCGTTGTATTGCTCCATGTCGTATGCGGATGAAAACCGTGCTTTTCATCGAGTAAAATTCCTTGGGCGGGCTCAAACAACAGGTGATCATACTCGATGGCGAGTTGCGCCAGATGGTCGCCAGCAACAACACGTAGCTTTTTAGCCCAGTCAGCATACAGCTCCGCATACCATTCCGAGAGTGTCGGGTCGTTCAATGCCTGCCAATCCGGTGTCTGCTCGGCTAGCGTATCGCCAAACGCAGCCATTTGATCACGCTTGTTCAGGCGGATTGATTCAAGTTTTTGCACGAGGTCGGATTTAGTAATATCGCCCGCATGAAGCGTCAAATCATCACGAAAGATCCAGTCCATCACCGCCTCACTGATACCCTGCCCCGTACTACCATGCCGCCCCGTGCCGTAATTACGTGCCAGTTCGCGCAAACGATTACCGGCGCGATGGTACGGCGTCACGATACGCGCGTCCTCGTCGACCGTCGTGCGCTCCCATGCGTCAGTAATGCCAAGCTGCTCTAAGTGGTCGGCCTCGGCGCACATATTAATAGGATTGACGAGCATATCGCGCGATAAGTGCGTGACTGTCTCGGGAATAAATGTCGCGGCGCCAAATTGGGAGAATGTATGGTGACGACCGTCTGGTGTAACGATATTGTGCTCGGCCTGTCCGCCACCGTTAAACCGTATGACCGCCGCACGCTCCGATAAACTCGCAAGATATTCGGTCGTTGTTCCTTTGCCCGTGTCTCCATAGCTCAGGTCGGTCATGATTGTTGCTCTTGATTGGTTCGATTCAAATGATTTCATTGCGCGGCTCCTTCCTTTAGAAATTAAATTGGCGCCCGGCGGAGAGGAAATATCCCCTCGCGCCGAGCGCCGCATTAACAAAAGGTATACAACAGTTGGTTGACGAGTTGGGGCCTAGAGCCTGTCGGCCCCCTTGCCCTTACCCGACTTGATGACGCCACTGGTCTTCGCCATCTTGCCGACGGCCGTTCCCGGCGTCCCCATCCGCGCGACCACCTTGCCGGCCTTCTTCACGTCGTCGACGGAGCCACCAGCCTTCAGCATGGCCGACGTGATGTCGTCCACACCGAGACCGCCCTCGAACCGAGCGATAAGCGCCGCGACGACCTCGACGACGGTTGCCGGGTCATCGAGCTCCACCACGTGTTCCGCGCCGATCAGCTTCTGCCAAGTCGGCACGACCTCGCTAGCGGAGTAGCTCCCCTGCTTCTGGAACAGGAAGAACACGTGGTTCTTCTCCATCAGCTCAGCGAACACTGCGGCGGTATCGAGCGACTCCTGCAGCGTGTCGCCCGTGAGCGACTGCATGGTGTGGCCTGCGTGGTACCACCTGCCGTCACGGAAATCGTTGCGGATCATCATGTACGGCAGTTCATCGCCGATGAAGAACACGAAGCCCTTCTTGCCGTACAGCTCGTAGGGTTCCATGTGCACGTGCCGTGCGCTCATGTAGGCACCCAGTTCGTACGTCTCGCGCGCCTGGCCGCCGCCGTTCCCTTCCAGGATGATTGCGGCGATCTGCTTGTCGAGCCGGTTGTCTGACTCGAACTGCCCGAACTGCAGCGGGTAGTCATCGGAATTGGCATCGCCAATCGCCGAGACGTTCACCTGTGGGTCGTTGCAGAACTTTCCGTCGCGCAGGTATGCCTGCAGCTTTGGCAGCTTCTGGTGAACAACCATAGCCGCCGTGTAGTTCGACCCGGTGACGTCCAGCCAAACCGTGATTGCGGTCGGATCGGGATGCTCGTCGGTGATGCAGACCTCCCGCATCACCCGGCCGGCGAACGGGCTTGCCGCTCCGGCCGGCTTCTTGGGGTCGAGCAACGGGTTGACCGTGCTTGCCTTGCCCGACTTCACCTGAGCGTCATAGTCGAACGTAGACTTGCCAGCGGCCGCATTGGCCGCGTTTGTGCGGGCGTAGGTTCCTACGTCCCAGCCTCCGCCACCCATGATTGGGCTCCTTTCCTGAGAATGCGGATTAACTACAGAATGAACGGACGAAATGCTCGCGGATAGTAGGGCTTCCCCAAATCCTTAAGCAAATCGTCGAACCGAATGGCGGCAGACGCAACATCCACTGATCCGTTCGCAGCCAGCTGCTTGAAATACAGACACATCTCTGCTGGTACCGCGCTAGGCAACGACCCATCCTTCGGGTCGCCGCCCATCAGATAGATGAACGTTTGCGCCGCCATAGCAACATCAGTTGCGGGCGTCACGCCAGTCTTGTTGAGCACCTCCTTCGGATACCAATCGCGTCGCGCACCAACAATCGCCTTAAGGGCGGGGTATGTCGCGCCACGCTTCCGTGCGCTATAGGCCCAGTCCACGAGAACGAGGCCATGTCGCGCAGGGAGAATCATCACATTTTGCGGCAACACCGCGCCATGAACAATTCCCTTGTCATGCACATAATCAAGCGCCCACAGGAGACGTCGCCACATCCATGCGGCATCGAGTGGATCAAGCCCCCCTGGGCGTGAGCGATGCACCTCCTCTAGGTTGATGAACCCATCTAGGCGCTCAAATGCATTGGAGCGCAGTCGCTTTCCGTCGATCTCGACACCAAAGGTATCAATGAGCTTCGGAAAATACACCGTCCGCTTCGGATCACCACCATCAAACAACTCGGTAAGTACGCTTGCTTCGTTGCCGATCAAATCATTGTCGATGGGCACCCGAGCAATCTTCACAAAGCTGTTCAATGCACGACCGGAAACAGTCGACGTCGCTCGATAGCACGTCGCCATGTCGGCCCATTCATCGACTTGAACGCCCAGCACATGCCGTGCAGTTCCTGTCGTGAATACACCATCATGTCGCGCAGTGCTTCTTGCGCCACTTGACACCGCCTCGGTTGCCTGATTGTACAAATCAGTCAAACGATTGAACGCATCCGTCGCAACGTCTCGATCCCATGGGTCAACACGGTCGGGATGAACGTGGACGACCCTGGTACGATACGCTTTCTTCAGCTGTTTCAGCCGAGCATCCGCATCGCCCGTTGTGGGCGCGAATACATCGGCATAACACCTTGCAGCCGTTACCTCGGCAAGAACTTTATAGTAGCTCTCGCTCGTCATGTTGTATCACCTCCTTGTTAATGAGCTCGCGGTTTGTTACGGCTCGGCCCGCGATAACGAGCGACTCAACTTTCGTTGATAGTGTTTATATTACACTTACGTAATTGTGATGTAAATAGTAATTGTATATATTACAATATCTTAGACAATCCGCTCCTATTCCAGGCTAGTAAGGGCGAGTGCTCGCGTGGCTAATTGCACCGATATAGCGCGAACTTTGTCGTAATCCTGCGTCTGCTCAAAATCCGGTGGGGCAATAAACTCTCCCCCAGACCACGCATTACACATCGTACCGACAATCGATGCGATGCTATCGCTATCGCCCCCAAGATTTGCTGCATAGCGGACCGCCTCGCCGTAGTCCCCCTTAGCCGATAGAAATACATCGTACGCCATAGCAAGTGTATTCCAAACAATAAATCCATAGTGGCCGTTTTCCCGACCGGCTGCGTAGCGGATGACCAGTCCATCAAATGATTCGGTGGGAGCATGCACGGCACGCGCAATGCGCCCCTCCGGGTCAGCTAGTGACTCGCGGCGGATTGTATCGTCGACTCTGTCGACAAATTGCGACAGGGAGGTATGCGGATTTCGATAAAGCGCATAGAGCACATCACCATGCAAACGAGTGCAAGCGCGCACGGCATCATCATCGTGAGTCATCGTCGTTAGCTGATCATACTCCGAGTGACGCTTCTCAATGCCCGTTTGGCGAGCCGCCTGCCAATAAACCAATGGGGCCATTTTCATAATAATGCCGTTGCCACGCCCACCGATTTCGCCAGACTCCGCTGGCGAGACGCCCGCGACAAGCCGCTCCATACTTGCCGTCGTCGACCGCCCCCACCCGGATACCTGCAGTACACCATGCTCATCACGACTCTGTGGCGACGAATTAAACACTTCGACATGCTTTGCGGCCTGCGACGCAATCGTAAAGTCGCCCGTGACAAGTAACGCCTCGGTAACGGCAACAGACAGCTGCGTATCGTCACTAGTCGTACCCGCAGGATAGTCACCCTGGTAGTATTTGTTATACTTGGGCGGCACCAGTGAAGCAATTCGCCCATATCGTAACTCGATATCCCTCGCGTGCATCGTTTCAGTCGGTAAGCCGATAGCATCGCCATACGCAACAGCAGGTAATAAACGCTCACCAACGCGTCTCAGTGTATCGTTCATTCGTCAGTCCCCAACAACCGCGGCGCACGATCCGCCTGATGAATCAGCTCCTGTCCCGTATAGCGGCGTCGGTCGCTCAGCTCAACCCACTCGCCACCATCTGGCGACGCGCTCGGGTCAAGAGGGTTGATATATCGTCGCCAACGCATCTTGTCGCGAACGTCATCTGGATTGTTTGGATTGATCCTGGTGTATTGCAGCAACATACAGTTCGTCACTGTATAGTTCCGATCACTATCAATCAGCTCCCATTCCTCTGGCGTCATGCGCTCGATGCCATAGCGTGCCGCATTAATAAAATCACCGTGCGTCACAGCAAGCACGCGGTCCTCGGATCGCTCCCTATGGAGCGTTCCCTGAAAATCCCTAAATCGTCCATAGACATCCGGCATACTCTCGCCGCCATCAAGCCGCGCGTACCACGGGTTAAGCCGCTTCTCTTTGGCAGTCAGTGGAAACTGCGAGCGCTGTTCGGCGCGGGGCATCTTGCCATACACACCCCAGCTTCGCTCAGCCAGACGATCATCAATCGTCCAGCCTGCGACGTCGAGACCGCCAATATATGCAGCCGTCTCGCGAGCGCGCAGGAACGGCGAGACGTACAGCGCATCATACGATCCAACGCCGCCAAGATTCGCATCAATCCAAGCACCTGCATTTTTTGCCTGTTCGATACCGAGCGAGCTCAGTCGATTCAGCCAGTCGGGCCGTTCAAAGATTTGCTGCGCAACATCACCATTAATATGGTGGTCATCGCGCTTTTGCACGATATTCGCCTCCGACTGTCCGTGTCGTACAAATGTAATTTCTTTTGGCATTGTCATGATATTAGTTCTCCTATCTTCTTACCGCGTAGTATAGCTGGTTATAAAATATATGTAAATAGTGTTGACATAACAATAACTACGTATTACACTGACGATATTAGTTAGTGTAATACGTACATTAAGTACAAAAGGAGTAGCAACTATGAAAACATCGAACGAAGCATTTAGGACTTACAGCGAAGTCGTCGCGATTAATGTTGATTTGCAAAAGGATTTCTGCGAGGGAGGCTCCCTTGCCGTAGCTGGCGGCGCAGAGGCAGCGGCAAACGCCACCGCTATCAATCAATGGGCCACGGAGAATGGCGGCATGGTCGTCGCCACCGGCGACTGGCATCCACGCGATACCAAGCATTTTGAAGAAAACGGCGGCCCGTGGCCGACCCACTGCGTCGAATATACGGCCGGTGCAGCATTTCACGAAAATCTCGTCTTGCCACCATACGCTGCCGTCGCCTACAAGGGGCAAAGTCACGTTGACGACGGCTACTCGGGGTCAGAGGCGATCCTGCAACCAGGCAGCGTCATGAGCGACATCGTGCACGACCTCCCCGCCGAACAGCAGACCGTCGAACAATCACTGGGACGCGTCATCAAAGTTAACGCCGAACTCGGCAAGCGGACGCTCGGTCTCCTCTTTGGCGTCGCCGGCGACTGGTGCGTCTCCGCGACCGGTGAAGGACTCAAGCACCTCATCGGCCCCGACTTCGACTTGGCCATTGTCCCAGAGGCAACCGCGTCAATCGACCAAACACTTGCCGATGAGAAGCAGCGCCTACTTGAAGAAGCTGGTATGTACGCCCTGAGCATCGAAGATTTACGCACAAATATCACCATTGACCGAAAGCGATTGGAGCAATAGTTATGGAAAAAATGCTCAACATCCAAGATCAATATAAGTTCCCCATGGGGCAACTTATATACGAGAAGGAACCGGACGCCGAAGTGACATTTCGCATGCACAACCGCAAGAAAGACATGCGCATCGCCGATTACGTCAGCCCTGATGAACTGCAAGAATATTACGATGGGTTACGCGACGTTCGTTTTACACCAGACGAGCTCGCCATTCTCGAGGCACAAACCGACAAGCACTACACCAAAGAGTTCCTCGGCTATCTCGCCACGTTCCGATTACCAGAGATTGAAGTATCGATTGACCCAGCAAACAACGACATTACTGCGCGCACGACGGCACCGTGGAATGAGTCCTCGCTATGGGAGATCCCTATGCTCTCAGCCATACCAGAGCTCTACTATCCACGCTACATCCAGGCCAACGGTGGCACGATAGAGCAGGTGTGGGACGAAGGCAATCGTCGGCTAGACGATATGATTGCCATCATGAAAAAGAATCCCGATTTGAAATTTGCCGAGTTCGGTACACGGCGACGCTTCAGTAGTGATTGGCAAGACCACGCAGTCGGCCGATTCGTCGACGAGTGCCCCGACAATCTGCTCGGTACGTCAAACCCATGGCTCGCCGCAAAATATAACATTCCCGCCGTTGGCACAAATGCGCACGAACTACCAATGACCTACGCGGCACTCGAAGAATCACGTGGCGGCAACCCACTGGATGGCCAAAAGCGCGTTATCGCCGATTGGCTCGAACGCTTCCCGTCGATGCCAGTCGCGCTTGTCGATACGTTCACGAGCGACGCGCTCCTGCACGATCTGACGCCAGAGCAGTACGATCAAATCAAGAGTTTTCGTATCGATTCTGGCGACGAGTACGAAGTTGGCCATAAGATTATCCGAGAACTCGCAAGTCGCGCTATCGATCCGCTCACGCGCAGCCTATTCCCTAGCAATAGCCTCACGCCACAAAAAGCAGCAGCAATTGCCAATGAATTTCGTGGAAAAATCGGTGTTGGATTCGGCATCGGTGGCAATGCAGTCAACAACATGGGACTCTCCCCCGAGCGAGATTTGCCCAGCCTCA
>CAYSQL010000035.1:0-6519 GCA_964433265.1 uncultured Candidatus Saccharibacteria bacterium
CTTTATTGGCGAAGCACCCGGGCAAAAAGAAGACGAGCAGGGGATTCCCTTTGTTGGCGCGGCGGGGAAGTTCCTCAACGAAATGCTGGCGAGCGCCAACCTCAAGCGGAGTGATATCTACATCACGAACATCGTCAAATACCGACCGCCGAACAACCGCGACCCATCCCCGGAGGAAAAAAGCGCGTTTTGGCCCTATCTCATGCGCCAGCTCGACATTATCAACCCGCGCGTTGTGATTACGCTCGGTCGGCATAGTGGTGAATGTTTCATTCCAGAATTGCATATTTCTCGCGACCACGGGCATGCGCGGCGAGTTGCGTATCACGAACGGGAGTTTCTGGTGATCCCACTCTATCATCCGGCGGCAGCTCTCTATAACGGTTCGATGCGACCGGTGTTAATCGAGGACTTTCTTGCCGCGGCGAAACTCGCAAAAAACGAAAAATAGCATGATTTTGTGAAATATGCCACAGCATCGTCTAGTTGACGCTTCTACACTATTCCCCAGGATCGCGTTCCAACATACATCATTCTAACTAGCGCAGTGGAGTGCTAGAGATTAGGGAGAAGTTTATATGGTACGTTCTCAAAAAGTCTCGAAAAAGTATATTCCTATATCAACCGTGGTTGCGTCGTTCGCGGGAATGCTCATGGCGGTGCCGCTCGCGTACGCAGTGGGTTCTCCGGCAAATATCGCCGCAGCGGGGCAGAACCAACAGGCCGTCTCGCAGGTGAGTCAGGCGGATTTTGCGAAATTTGCCTACGCATTCAACCAAGGGTATGAGGCGCGAACTGCGAGTGCGACTACCTCATCGACAGCAACGCCAACTTGCTCGGATGCTTCCGTCGTTGTACCAGGAGTTGGTGCCGCTGCCGCAAGTTCAGATGGTGGGGGTAGCGCTCAGTCAATGACGGTGAGTGCGCCGCTTGGCCGTGGAAGCGGCGGCATGGGCTCGGTCTATGTACCAAAATCAGCGCCAAAGATGAGCCCGCAGGATACGACACGCTGGGCCTCGATGGTGAATTCGTTCAATTCCTATGCGGTCTACAATAGCTCGACGGTGATGAATACGAATAGCAACAACACGCTTGGCTCAAATAATTCGACGAGCACAAGTATCGCGGTGAAAGATTCGAAGAATGTCATGGTCGGCGTTAGTAACGATCCATCGGTTTCTCAGATGAATGCCAGCAATAGCTTCAACAAGGATTCGTACAACACCAAGACCGACACGACTATCGTCAACGATTCGTTCAACAAGCCGGTGACAATCGACTCGAACAACGCCACGGCGACCACCAACACGACGAATGTCGCGAAGGACTCGTTCAATAAGACTAACGTGACAAATACTACCGATTCGAATAACAAGACCGACACGACTAATACGATGAGCATCGATGTGACCAAGACCGAAAATAAGACGATTGATTCAAATAATACGACAACCACCGACACAAAGAACACGACGAATACGAACGTCAATACGGAAGTGACGGTTCCGCAGGAGGACAAGAACAACAACCACGCCCTATAACCAAATAACTCATTACCACTTTCTCACCCCTGTAATCACCCCGTCTCTCGCGGGGTGATTATCTCTGTCGATGCGCGCTATAGTTGACGAAACGTGGTGTCTTTGCTATAATGAAATTACTAAGAACAGGGGAAGCTCTAAAAATCTCATCAGGAAAATTGCTTCCTCGCCTCATTTTTTCGAAATTATTCAATTTTTGTAATCAAAAAAGGAGATATACAATTTATGGGTCAACGACGACTCGCAAAGCCCCAGGGCGATGACACTGAAAAGCGCCCGATGCAGGCTAAGCAAAAATCAAACAACAGTGTGCTGAATGCTACTACCACGCGAAAAGGCGAAGTGTTCCGCGCGCAGCGCCGTACGTCCGAAGGCGTGACGTTGCAGGCGACGCAACATGTTATCAACGTGCCAGTAAACAAGTCAGTCTATAACGGCTACGGCGGTCGGCAATTTAGCATGGCCGACCAGCCAAAGAAGCCTCGCGCGCCACGTCCAACACTAAAGGTGATTCCTATCGGTGGTGTCGGCGAAATGGGCATCGGCAAGAACATGACCGCTATCGAATACGACAACGACATTATCGTTATCGACATGGGATTTTTGTTCCCGGGTTCTGACTATCCGGGCATCAACTACATCACGCCAGATATCACCTGGCTCGAGGAAAACAAGCACCGTATCCGTGCGCACGTCTTTACGCACGGACACCTCGACCACATCGGTTCGTTCCGTCACTTCATCTCGAAGATTCCGGCGCCGGTCTTTGGTACGAAATTTACTATCGGCATGCTCGACCGAACACTCGAAGAGACGGACGGCAATTTCCAGCCAGATTATCACGAGATGAACCCTGAAGCGCACAATATCGTGCAGCTATGTGATTCATTTAGCGTCGAAATGATTCGTGTGAACCACTCGATTCCTGATGCGGCGGCGGTCGTTATTCGTACCCCTGTCGGTAACATCTTGAGTAGTGGTGACTGGCGCATCGAACCAGAGCCTGTCGATGGCAAAAAGTTCGATTTCGATCGTATCACCGAGATTCAGCAAAAAGAAGGTTTCTTGCTCTTCATGAACGAGAGCACTAACTGTGAAAGCGACGGCACAAACACCGAGCACGGTGAGTTTGATATTCAGTACAGTATCGGCCAAGTGATGGACAAATATCCAAACGGTCGCGTGATTGTATCGAGCTTCTCGAGTCAGTTGCATCGTATGCAGCTTATCCTCGAAGAAGCCCAAAAGCACGATCGCAAGGTGGCCTTTGCCGGCTTTAGTATGATTCAGAACCTCGAGGTGGCGCTTCGTACCGGGGCAATCAAGGTACCAAAAGACACCGTCATGAAGATGGAAGACATCATCAAGCTGCCTGATAGCAAAATTACCATCGTTTGTACGGGTAGTCAGGGCGAGCTGACGGCAGTCCTAAACCGCATGGCGACTGGTGCGCACAAATACATCAAGATTAAGAAGTCGGACGCGGTCGTCTTTAGCTCGAACCCAATCCCAGGTAACGAAAAGTATGTCGTGCGTACGGTCGATGGCCTGATGCGCGAGGGCGGGGAAGTCATTCAAAACGGCAAGACTCACCTGACGGGTATCGGCAAGCTTCACTTGTCTGGTCACGGTTATTATGCCGACCATGTGCGCGTGATTCAAGCGGTCAACCCGACCTACTATTTGCCAAACCACGGCGAGTTCCATATGCTCGTGCACAACGCCGAGCTTGCCGAAAAAGAGTGTGGTATTCCACGTGATAATATTTTCGTGTGTGACCCGGGCGATATTGTCGAGTTTACTCCCGAAGGCGCCAAGAAAATTGGCCGTATCCACGCTGGTGGTGTGATGTACGATGATTCGGGCGAAGTAGTCTCAGAAGTCGTACTCAAGGACCGTATCCACATGTCGCAAGAGGGCATGTTCGTGGTCGTGCTCACAATCTCGCGTAGTAACGGTAAGTTGCTGACAAGCCCAGACATCATCTCGCGTGGCTTTATCTACCTGCGTGACTCCGAGGAGCTCATGGGTATGATTCGTCAGTACCTCAAGCAAAAAGCCGTCCGTAGCTTTAGTGGCAAGTATGACCTCGATGTCGTGAAGAAAGAAATCAAGGACGAAATCACGCATATTCTGTACGATCAGACGCGCCGCACGCCAATTGTCATCCCGGTGATCAACGAAATCGGCGGCGGTCAGCCTCGCCCGAACAGGCCGCGAGCAGGCCAGCAGGGCGACGCGCCCGCGCGCCCGCAGCAGCCGCAATCCGCCGGCCGCCCTCTGCCACGCCGCAAATTCCCGCCAAAGCAGTTTCCCGATTCCGAAGTCGCCGAACCGCACGATAGAACTGAGGCGCGTAGCTACTAGCGCGCGATGAAATCAAGTATAAGACCCCGTTTCCCGCGGGGTCTTATACTACGAGGGCGCTTAAACGACATCAGTGCCTGAGTCTCAAAACCCTCCCACTCCACACCCCCTACGTGCCTGGTATTCCTGACAGGAACACCAGGGTTGCAGTCGCTTTACGGCGTGTCGGGGAGGTTTTGAGACTCAGGCACATCAGTATACGTATTGCGTTTTGTAGTAATTTATGCTACAATTGGAGTATACTCAACAGATAACAAACAGAGTACAATAAATACTGATTATGGCAAAGAAAAAGACCAGCAAAAAGCACAGTAAGTCAAAAAAAGTCTCGGCACCGAAACACACGCTTCCCGAAGGCTTTTGGGCGCAGGTCGCAGCGGTGATATTGATTGCCTTCTCGATTTTGCTCATCGTTTCGTGGTTTGGGGCGGGCGGCCCGGTGTTTACCCTCATCGGTGATGCTGCGATGCGTATTATCGGTCTTGCGGTGTATGTGCTGCCGTTCATTAGTATCTATGTTGCGATTGCCGTGTTTAAGGCTGACCACAACAAGCTACCGGGTATTATAAAGTTTGCTGCTTTGCTGCTGATGGTTTGGTTCGCAGGGTTCTTTGGTATCTTTCGTCGAACCGGTGGGCCGTCGACAGGTGGTGTGCTTGGCGATGCGGTGAATTCCGTCATGCTGTCGCTCGTGAACGAACCGGTCGCGGGCTTTATCTACGCGTTGCTCATCATCCTGACGACTTTGTTTGTCATGCGCGTCTCGCCAAAAACCGTGGTGGGGGCAATCGCCGATATGGTGCGCACTGATAAGTCCGAGGACGAGGCGAACGTGCGCGTAATGCGCAAGGCGGCTACAGCCGAAGAGAAGACGTCTGTGCCACTTTCATCTGATTTCGTGCTCAATGCTGGCGTGCCGACACTCAGCGCCGAAGAGCGTGAAAAAGAAAACAAGAAAAAAGCCCACCTCTCAAGCCTGCGTGGCAGCATTACTCCCGATAAAGAGGCGGAAGAAAAAGCAGCTATGCTCGCCGTGAGCGACCCGAACTGGCAGGCGCCAAGCCTCGATTTGCTTGAGAAGAAACAGTCGCCAGCGGACGCGGGCGATATCCAGCAAAACGCTCGCACGATTCAGGAGACGTTGCACGAATTTAGCATTGACGTCGAGATGGAGGGTGCAAATATTGGTCCGAAAGTCACCCAGTATACGCTCAAGCCGCCGGCTGGCATTAAGCTGAACCGTATCACCGCGCTTGAGACGAATATCGCCCTCAACTTGGCGGCGTCGAGTCTCCGTATGGAAGCACCAATCCCTGGACAAAAAGCGGTTGGCATCGAAGTGCCGAACAAAAAAGCTGCCGACGTGCGTATTCGCGGTATTTTGGATAGCACCGAGTGGCGCAAGGCGAACGAGCCGTTGGCGTTTGCCGTGGGCAAGGATATCTCTGGTAGCCCGGTCGTGGGTGAGCTCAACAAGATGCCCCACCTGCTCGTCGCTGGCCAGACTGGCTCGGGTAAGTCAGTCATGATCAACACCTTGCTCTGTAGCCTGCTGTACCGCAACGCGCCGAGTGACATGAAGTTGATTCTCGTCGACCCGAAGCAAGTCGAAATGGCGCCGTATCAGGACATTCCGCACCTGCTTACTCCTGTTATTGTCGAGCCGGAAAAGACTATTAGCGCGCTGAAATGGGCCGTGAATGAGATGGAGCGGCGCTATAGTTTGCTCGCCGAAGAAAAAGTCCGCGATATCAAGAGCTACAATACTAAGGTGAAAGAACGTGGCAAGCATATCGCTGTCAAGGACGACGAGGGGAATATGCAGGAAGTCGACGAAGGCAAGATGCCATACGTCGTGATTGTGATTGACGAGCTGGCTGATCTTATGATGGTGGCGGCACGTGATGTCGAGGCGTTGATCGTCCGTTTGGCGCAAAAAGCCCGCGCGGTCGGTATTCACCTGGTGCTTGCGACGCAGCGGCCGAGCGTCGATGTGATCACTGGTCTTATCAAGGCGAATATTCCGGCGCGTATCGCCTTTACGGTGGCAAGCCAGGTTGATTCGCGGACGATTCTCGACCAGATTGGCGCCGAGAAATTACTCGGGCAAGGTGATATGCTTATGAAAACTGCATCGATGCCAAAACCGAAACGCATCCAGGGCGCTTGGGTGATGGATCAGGAAGTGCTCAAGATCACCGATCATCTGCGCATGCAGGCACCACCACAGTATAACGACGAGATTGTCAGTCAGCCGGTACACTTGAACGGCAAGGGCGGCGTGGTGATGGATTTTGATAACGAAGGTGGTGACGATATGTTCAAGGACGCGGTCCGGGTTGTCACCGAGGCGCGAAAAGCCAGCACGAGCCTCTTGCAGCGCAAGCTGCGGATTGGCTACTCCCGCGCAGCGCGTATTATTGAGGAAATGGAAGAGCAGGGAATCATTGGTCCCGCCGATGGCTCGCGTCCGCGTGAAGTGTTGATTAATAGTGCAGCCGACCTCGAAGTCGTCGATGGTGTTGAATAAGTCTTAGCATGCTTGGCTAGGCGCCGACAAATTCGCCCAAAAGAGTGACCTCGTGGTCGCTCTTTTCGATTTGTGCCACGG
>CAYSQL010000035.1:6619-8488 GCA_964433265.1 uncultured Candidatus Saccharibacteria bacterium
GCGGCTTGCTCGCCCGCGATGGCAGCAGCGGTGTTGGTGTTGAGCGATTGGACAAATTCTACGGCGCCGGCGGTGTCGAAATATTCGATCAATGCGGCTTTTGGATAGTGCTTGCTGAGGTAGGCGCGACATTGCGCGAGCGCGACGGGGTGCGAATAAATTTCGGTAATTGTTTTGTCGGTTGCGTCGCTGCGTGCGATGAGCTGTTGGTGGATATGAAGTTTCACTTCGCCGACAATTGGTGCAGAGCACGCTTCAACGAGCGGATAGACTTCGTTGATTGATCCAAAGAGGGTGTTCTCGACTGCCGCGACGATTGCATCGGCATCGCCGGATTCGTACGCGTCAAAGGCGTCGGCAAAGGTTGCGCAGGGAACGCTGGTGACGTTTGAGCCATACCATTGTTTGGCAACTTGTTCATGAAATGAGCCCGCTTGGCCCTGGATTGCAACACGCATGACTTGTATTGTAACAGATGGTGGCCCGTTAGTGTGGACAATGCGCCCCCCTTGTCGTGGCATCGAGCTCGTGGTTAAATGGAGGCACTATGAGACGGCGAATAGAAATAAAGCGGAGCAGTGAACCGCGTAATCGTGGGTTTACCATCGTTGAGCTGCTTATCGTGATTGTTATTATCGCTATCCTTGCGGCTATTACGATAGTTTCGTATAACGGTATTCAAACTCGGGCAAATAACAGCAAGATTGCGGCGGACACGGCGCAGCTGCAAAAAGCGATCCAGGCGGCCCGTCTGAGCATGGGCGATATTGCATTGCGTTATATCACTAACTCGACGGGGACTGGGTCGCCGTGTTGGGGGAAGGCGACGGGAACTGATCTTGCTGCATTGCCAAAAACCGACAGCTGCTGGACGGCGTACGCTTCAGCTCTCGACAAAATCAGTACGGCGAGTGGCATAAATGTGCGTAACCTGGTCGACCCCTGGGGAAGGCCGTATTATCTCGACGAGAATGAGGACGAGTCGGCAACGGCCTGCACGAAAGATCGGATAGGGTATTATGCGCTGCCGTTTACGAATGGCCAAACGATGACGGGCTACCAAGTGCCGTTTGTTATCACACGGTGTCTCTAGAGGGCGGGAATTGGTTTCTGTCCTGGCGTTTTGCGAGGAGTTATAGTATAATACATCTGTTATTAACCTAAGGTTACGTGAAATAGCGTAACCATCCATACGGATTCCAAAGGAGGTATCTTTATGAAGGAGTATGAACTAACGGTTCTGATCCACCCTGATCTGGAGACGGATCTCGAAGCTCCGCTCGACAAGGTGCGTAGCCTTGTCAAAGACAACGGTGGTGAAATCGTCAAAGAAGATAACTGGGGCAAAAAGCGCCTCGCGTATCGTATAAACAGTCAAGATTTTGCCGTGTATGTTTACATGGACGTCAAGCTTCCTGCACCAGCACCCGCAAAGATCAGCAGTACGCTAAACATCACCGATGGTATTTTGCGCTATCTGCTCGTGACTGTCGACGAGAAGGGCCGCAAGGCGCTCGAAGAGGCGAAGGCGAACGCAAAAGAAGACGAAACTGAAGAGTAGATAACCTAAAGGGTGGCATAAGGGAGAACGGGTATGGCAAAAGGATTCAATAAAGTAATCTTGATGGGAAATCTGACGCGCGATGTCGAAATACGGACGACACCGAGCGGCCAAAATGTCGCTAACTTCAGCCTTGCGGTGAGCCGCAACTGGAAGGGCCAGGACGGTCAGCAGCAGGAGCAGACAAGCTTCATCAACTGTGTGGCGTGGGGCAAGGCGGGCGAAATCATCGCGCAGTACGTGAAAAAAGGCGATGCGCTTCTCGTAAGCGGCCGACTTGACCAGCGTAGCTGGGACGACAAAGAGTC
>CAYSQL010000036.1:0-3421 GCA_964433265.1 uncultured Candidatus Saccharibacteria bacterium
CGTCTGCTTGCCCTCTCGCCAGAGACGAATCCCCATACCCGCAACGATAGGTGTCGACGCATCGGGCGTGATTTGGTCGTGCGCTCCATCCATTGTCACGCCCTTTGCCTTGAGCATCTCACCCACTGTTTTTGCTTGTGTGTAGGCCGTTGTTTTTTTGCCATAAAAATCAAACGTCACCACCGTCGCCCGCTGGATTGTCATCACCTCGGACGCACCGTCGCGAATCACGTCCTGAGATGGCTCCAAATTCACGATATCCTCGTCATGCAGGGAAACCCCCGCCTCTTTGGCAATCTGTTTGCCTGTTCTATAGGCGCTAATCACCTTCATTTCACCCGCACCGTCGCGAATCGTCACTGGACGTGCTCGATAGATATTGACATCATACGAACTCGCATCGAGCGGCGTATCGAGCTCTGGCTCGGTACGATCGCGCGGATCGAGGCGCACCCCCGCCTGGCTCAGCGCCTCGCGCAAGGTCTTCGCGTTTGAATAAAACCCCTTTTGCTCACCGTCATCGTGCACGGTAATCACATGTTCAACCGCTGCGGCGTCCGCACCGACGGCACGCGCTGACTTCGTCAGGAATAGCCCGACAATAAACAAGAGAATCACAGCAAAGACGACAACTGCCGTTTTCATGACTCTCTTGTACGTTACATAAGATAAAATCGTCGTCATATAAACACACTCTCACACGAGTGTATACGTTCCATTATAGCAAATTATGCCTTTTTAGGCAACCTTCTCAAGGCGTGCATACTCGACGTTAAGCTTCTTGCTTACTCCCGAATCAAACCGCACCGATACCGCAAGCCCATCTATATCCACCACCTCCCCCACCCCGAATTGCATCGATTTAACCCGGTCACCGATAGCAAATTCCGGCACCATATCGATTCCATCATCTGGCAAATTCCATGCAGGCGACGGCACGCTCGACATCACCGCCACCACGGCCCCCGTATCCTCGAGGAAGCGCGACGGCATGCTGTAGCTACGTTGACCAAATTGCAAACGGCTTTGCGCATACAGCATATGCAATTCCTCGCGCGCACGCGTCATACCCACGTAACATAACCGTCGCTCTTCTTCGAGCTGCTTCGGTCCCTCTTCGAGCGCGCGGGAGCTCGGAAACAGCCCTTCTTCCATGCCTACCATAAAGACGACTGGAAACTCCAAGCCTTTTGCCGCATGAAGCGTCATGAGCGTGACTTTATCGTGGTCGCTCTCGGTATCCGCCGTCGACATCAGGGCAACTTCCTCGAGAAAATTCTCCAAACTCGCAAACGACTTCGCCTCGGCAATCATCACGCCAATGTTCGCCTCGCGGTCCTCGGCCTGCGGCGTTCCGTCGAGGATATAATCACGATATCCCGTTGCGCCGACTAACCGCTCGATCAAATCACCCGGGTTCATCCCGGCCGTCACGCTCATCTGTAGTGCGCGCAACGTCTGCCCAAGTGCCAGCAGGCTATGCTTCGCGCGCGTCGGAACCGCGCTCGATTGGTCGACATTATTCAGCGCTGCCAGGATATCCATACCATTGCCAATTTGCCATGTCAGGAATCGTTCGAGACTCGTCGCCCCAATGCCTCGCGTCGGCACATTGACAATCCGACTAAAACTCATGCGGTCGTTCGGCTGAAAAAGCAACCGAAGGTAGGCGATAATATCCTTGATCTCCTTGCGATCATAAAAACGCACGCCGCCCACAAGCTGATAGGGGATGCGCTGTTGCAACATCGCCCGTTCGAGCGCGTAGCTCTGGGCATTCATGCGATACAGCACGGCAAAATCACCATAGCGCCGTGCACCGATCGATACCTGAGCCGCAACGCGTGCCGCTACCGTATAGGCCTCCTCCGCCTCGTCGTATGTCCCGTGCACCTCGACTGGCAGACCCTCTTTTTTGTCTGTCCAGAGCTTTTTATCGGTGCGTTCGACATTTTTTGTGATGACATTGTGCGCCGCCTCGAGAATCGGGCTCGTGGATCGGTAATTTTGCTCGAGTTTCACGACGGTCGCCCCCGGAAAATCCCGCTCAAAATGCAAGATATTTTGAAAATCAGCGCCGCGCCAACTGTAAATCGATTGCCAATCATCACCGACGACACAAATATTCTTCGCGTCGTTGATAAGTAACTTGATGAGCGCGTACTGCGCCGCGTTCGTGTCCTGGTACTCATCAATCAAAATATGCTTGAATTGCGCGCGGTACTTCCCACGCACCTCACTCGATTCGCGCATAAGCCGCACCGCTTCGATGAGCAGGTCGTCGAAATCGAGGGCTCCAGCCGCCCTGCGCAGAAGCTCATACTTCGCGTAGATTTTTGCGACGGACTGCTGATACGGGTAGTTTGCCGCCGCCGCATATTCTTCGGGTGTCGTCATGTCGTTCTTGGCAGCCGAAATCATGCT
Source organism: uncultured Candidatus Saccharibacteria bacterium (assembly GCA_964433265.1). Lineage (GTDB taxonomy): Bacteria > Patescibacteriota > Saccharimonadia > Saccharimonadales > Saccharimonadaceae > Saccharimonas. Next base: position 2,425 of record CAYSQL010000036.1, read on the forward strand.
GCTGACAGCACGTGGCTTGATTTGCTCGGCGCTCATCGATAGCTCTTTCATGGCCTGCTTAATCAGTCCCTGACGATCATCCTCGTCGTAGATGACGAAGTTCGATGCTATGCCAATCGCCTGACCATCGGCACGCAATAAACGCACACAAATACCGTGAAATGTTCCCATCCACGGCATAAAGCCCCTGAGATTTGGCTGTGCGACCAACAACGCCAAGCGTTCACGCATCTCCCGGGCTGCTTTGTTCGTAAATGTTACCGCCAAAATTTCGTTCGGCCACCTATGTTCGTGCGCCAACAGATAGGCGATTCGGTGTGTCAGTGTCTTCGTTTTGCCGCTACCCGCACCCGCCAAAATTAACAGTGGTCCCGTCGTCGTGAGAACGGCCTGTCTTTGCGCCGCGTTTAGCCCCTCAAGAATATCCATTTACTCTATTATAGCGGAAGAATGCGCGAAATAAAGGCTAGCGCATCTTTAAATAGAAGTAGGCTGCGCCAGCGAGAGCGCCAAGAATAAGCAAGACAAGAATCCATACGACAACACCAACACCTGACTTCTTTTTTGCCGGATGTTCAAGCGGATGATGATACGTCTGCGTATCGTAAATGCCCCCTGACGCTGGTGCCGTCGAGCTTGGCTGTTCGTTGTACTGTTGCGGTATGGAACCACCAAGCGACGGAGCCTGTTCGGACCCCGCGGTTGGCGCGCGATCCTCGTCGACATTCGGATCAGGAGGTGTGGAAGAGACGTCTACACTCTCGACAGAAGTAATTTCTCCTGATAATTCAGCCGGCAGAGGGATGTCGATTGCCTCCTTTTGGCTTGCAATCACTTCCGTATCGACGCGCGAATCATCAGAGACACCTACTAGGTCGGTATCGCTCTGTGAAGGCAAGAGGTTTTCTGGGTTCACACTACCAAGCGGTCGCTTTTCGACATGCGCGTTTGGCAAAAAAGGCGACGTCAAGGGTGCCTCATCTGGCGTCGAAGCAGG
>CAYSQL010000036.1:3521-8321 GCA_964433265.1 uncultured Candidatus Saccharibacteria bacterium
CCACAGCTGGCATCGGCTGGACATCTATCGCTGAGCTCGCCGTCTCCTCCGGCGCGGCACCCGTTACTTCGCGCTCCATCTGCAGCATCAGGGGGTCAGGATAATCATTATGTGGTGCGTCGAGGTGTGACGTTTCGACAGTGGTATCGGTATTATCCGCATCCTGCGCTTCAGTCGACTGTGCTGTAAGCGGCGTCGACGAAGCATCACGCACGTCCTGGCTAGGCGTATCGACGACAGGCTGATCCGTAGGCAGCTCGGCAACTCCAGCTGGGGTGAAGGGCCGAATATCGGGCGCCATCGGGCGCAACGTCACGCCAACCCGTTTTGGCGCCGATGTCGCCGGCTTCGTGTCAAGCGAAGGATGAATGACATCCATAAAACGACCGCGTCGCTTCGTCGCTAGAGACGGAGGTGGTGCTACACTAGGCGCGGACGACGACACGTCGTCCGTCCCCTCGTCTGTCGTGCTACCCGCGTCCGCGCGTGGCTCCAGTGTCGTTCTCGTCTCGTCTGGCTGAGCGCCATCTGTAATAGCCGCCCCTGCCGATAAGGCCATCGTAGCAGCCATGGACGTGTCATCTATTGTCGCTGACGACACGTCCCGCCTCGTCGCGTCCTTCATGAGGTTATTTACCGCTTTATCAAGTTCTTCAAAATCAAGTTCCGTCATGCCCGCTCCTTCATCTCGTGCGCACTATTGGCAATGGTCGAAAAGACATGGGCATCGAGGCTCGCCCCGCCGATCAAGAGTCCATCTATACCAGCCGTCGATAAATAAGCAGCCGCATTATCAAGAGAGATGCTGCCACCATACAAGATACGCGTCGTCTCAGCGACGGCGTCGCCAAACAGGTGTCGCACCTGGCTACGAATTGAGCGCGCAGCTCGCGAAACATCCCCCGGCGTCGCGTATTGCCCCGTGCCGATTGCCCACACCGGTTCGTACGCGACAACCAAGTTATTCGCCTCTTCGCCGGTAATGTTGCTCAGGCCGCCCGTAATCTGATGATGGAGCACGTCCGCCGTCTCGCCATCGGCTCGCTCCAGTGCCGTCTCGCCAACACACAGGACCGGCACGATTCCGTTCCGATAGGCCGCCTGGACCTTGTTGCGAATTTCCTTATCAGTCTCATGAAAAACATGTCTCCGCTCCGAATGACCAACGAGCGCGTAGGAAACAATGCCCCTAAGCTGTGTCGCCGAAACTTCTCCTGTGTAGGCCCCATAGTCGCGCCAGTAAAAATTTTGCGCCGCCACCTTAAACTGTCGAAAGTCAGCCTGCAACGCGACCGTCTGCAGTGCCAAGAGCGTCGGCGCGAGGACAACCTCAACATCGCGATGCACCTCGACGAGGCTTGCAAGCTGGTGTACATACAAACTCGCCTCATGGATATTGAGGTTCATTTTCCAGTTACCGATAATTAGTTTTTTGCCCACGTTGTTTTTGCTTATGATTATTTATCCCTAGTGTACCTTATCGGCTCTCATGCGTCCAGTAAACTCTCGATTCCTGGTAGCTTTGCCCCCGACATCAGCTCGAGACTCGCCCCACCACCGGTAGAAACGTGCGTAAAACTATCACCATGCTTCGGGTCCCAGTGAATAGCAAAATCCGCCGTATCACCGCCGCCAATAATCGACGTGACGTTACTATGTCCAGCAATTGCCCTTGCGAGTTCACTCGAAGCGCGTGCGAATGCCGGCACCTCAGCATAGCCGAGCGTTCCGTTCCAGATCACCGTCCGCGCCCGATGCACGAGTTCGAGCATGCGTTCGGTTGACTCACGACCGATGTCAAGCGCCATTTCACCGTCGGGTAAACCTGGTAACTTCACTTCGCGGCGCGTAGCCGTCGCCTCAAACGAGGTACCCGTTCCAATATCAACCGGCAACTGCAAAAATTCATCGACATGATCGACCCCCACTTTTTGGGTGATTGCCGCATAAATCCGGTTAATCATCTCATCCATGCCCGTCTCAATTTTGCTCGCGCCCATCTTGAACCCACGATGCGCCAAGAAGGTATTTGCCATCGCACCGCCAATAACGATGTGGTCCGCTACTTTGACGAGCGCTTCGATGACCGGAATCTTGTCACTCACTTTCGCGCCGCCCAACACCGCAACGAGTGGTCGGGCGGGGGCTTCCATCGCTTGCGTAATGGTCATATACTCTTTTTCCAGCAGCAGACCGGCAACGCTCGGCAAACACAGCGTAATTGCCGCTGTCGATGCATGCGCTCGGTGGACAACCCCGAATCCGTCCTGGATAAAATACTCCGCGCCACTGTCGTGGGCAAGTTGACGTGCAAATTCTTTGTCATTTGCCTCTTCACCAGGGTAAAAACGGAGATTTTCAAGCAATACCACGCTCTTTTTGGGTGCATTCTTGATACGCATCCGTACTTTTTCACCGATGCAATCATCAATAAACTGCACAGACTCGCCAAGCAGCTCCTCAAGACGCCGCGCGACCGGCTCGAGCGTAAAACGTTGGTCTCGCACGCCGTCCGGACGGCCTAGGTGACTCATGACGACCACCTTACAGCCATCTTTTAACAACCGACGAACCGTTGGAACGCTCGAGCGAATGCGAAAATCATCCGCGACGACACCATCTTTCGTCAACGGTACGTTATAGTCGGCTCGCACCAAAACCGTCTTACCGCGCAGAGGCACGGTATTCATCGTACGCTTATAAAAATGCCCACCCGTTTTCATACTTTACGCTATCACGCGAACGCGTAATGTATCGGTCCCACCCGTTAGGCCTGGCTGCAATCCGCTTACGATGACGGCCGTCAGTTGATCTCCCTCGTTGAAATAGCGTTCAGTATGCAGTTCGGCCGCGAGCTTCGTCCCAGCCTGATCGCCATCCGGACGAATAAAGCTACGTGTGGCGTACGTCAGGGCGAGCTGTTGTGCCGCCCTCGGCTCACTCGTCACCGCAACGATTGGCAGATGCGGTCGGCATGCTGCGATATTTGCTGCGGTTGCCCCAGTCTTTGTCTCGGCGATGATTGCCGTCGCCTCAATCTCCTCTGCCACCGCAACAGCCGCACGGGCAATCGCATTGCGCTGGCTATCATCGGGCTTCACAATCTGTGCCGCGATAGCATCAACAGGCCAATTTTCCTGCGTATACACAATCGTTTTGCGCATCGCCTTGACAGTTTCAATTGGATAATTTCCATTGGCCGTTTCGTCACTAAGCATCACCGCGTCTGCACCCATGATTGTTGCCGTCGCCACATCGCTCACCTCGGCACGTGTCGGCTCGGGAGCATCAACCATGCTAGCCATCATCTGTGTCGCAACAATACTGAGCTTGCCATGCTTGCGGCATAGATCAATAATCCGACGCTGAATAATCGGCACGATTTCCGCACCAGCTTCGACCGCCAGGTCTCCGCGCGCCACCATGACGCCGTCGCTTGCTATTACAATCGCCTCAAGCGTTTCTGGTTTAATCGCGGCCTTTGTCTCAACCTTCGCAATGATATGCGCCGTCGAGCCCAGGCCAACGAGGATTTGTCGCAAGTTGTTGATGTCCTCTTCGCTCTGTACGAAGCTCAATGCGACATAATCGATGTCTTTATCAGCACCAAATTCGATATCGGCCATGTCTTTTGGTGTCAAAATATCACCACCAAAGTCGGTGTCTGGCAGGTTCAAGCCCTTCTTGCTCATGAGGTAGCCGTCGTTTTCGATTCGTAGCTTGATTGCCGTATCGCTCGCGCGCTCGATCATCGTTGTGCGGACCTTGCCGTCAAAAATATAAACCGGCTCGTCAACCTTCACCTTGTCGGCGAGGTTGTACTGCACAGGCAGCGTCGCACTTCCATCGTGCTCCTTGACGGCGAAATCGAGAACGATTTCATCACCTTTTTTGACATCAAAATGATTATCCTTGAGCGCTCCGAGACGAATCTTTGGCCCCTGGAGATCCTGGAGGATCGCGACTGGTCGAGCCGCTTTCTCGCTCGCATCACGAATCCACTGAAATTGATCGAGCCTCTCCTCATACGAGCCGTGGCTGAAGTTCAAGCGAAAGCCATTCACGCCAGCATCAATCAGTTCAGTAATTTTTTCTGGGCTATTGGTAGCTGGCCCCAGAGTAGCCAGGATCTTCGTGCGTTTAAAAATAGTATCCATATCACTCATAACTGTAGCAGATTGACGAGGGAGTTGCTAGCCTTTTGGGCGACACGCCCCACCACCCTCACTGCAGCGCCGGCCCGGTCGATGTCGAGGCGTTCGCCGCGCCGTTCCAGACCCAGTTCGTCGAGGTGCCGTCGGCATAACCGTAGAGTGTCGACCCCGTCGTCAGCATAAACCCTGTCGCATCAAGCGTCGAACCAACACCCCAGTTGACGGGGCTTGATCCTGTTGAATCACACGTCCATGTCGTAATTTGCGTCACGCCGCTCGGAACGGTATACGTGTATGATACACGGGTCCACTGGTTTGCATTTCCAGACTGGCTTGATGAACCCACTCTCCCAGCGTTTGTGTAAAGGCCAATCGCAAATACACGGTTTACCGATGGACGCACATAGCATGAGAAAGTATACGTTTCCCCAACCGCAACGCTCGCACTTGCCGTATAGGTAATATCGTAACCAGTATCACCGCTGCCACCTATAGATCCCGGCGCAACCGTCCACGTCTTACGAGCGTACGTTGTTATGCCTGTTGGTCCGTCAGCGGCATTCGTTATAAGCGTATAGCCGCCCGCACCAGGCGAGGACCCAAACCATCTAGAGTTCCTTAACCCCACACTCGACGAGTAGCTTGT
>CAYSQL010000037.1:0-4611 GCA_964433265.1 uncultured Candidatus Saccharibacteria bacterium
GTTGACCGCCAAGCTCTAAAAAACAAACCGGAGTGCTCTATGCAGTCTTCGCTGGAATTGCATGAGCACGACAACCATACAAAAAAACCACACACGGAAACCTAGGACGTGCGTGGTTTTATTTAAGGTATACTAGGAGTAGATGAAGCAGGTAGATAGCTCCGAAAAAGACCTGGCGGCGGCGGGTTTCGTCCGCAATTTCTCGAAGCGGACGCGCATGCGCGTGCTGAGGAGTGCGATCGCCGGGACGTTCGACGATAATTTGCTGATGCTCGGCTCGAGTATCGCGTTTGGTGGGACGCTCGCGTTTTTTCCGCTTGTTGCTGCCTGCGTGGCGTTCGCGGGGCTTGTGGTTCAGCCTGATCAATTGCAGGAAATCGTTGGTATGCTTGACCAATATTTGCCAGATGATATCGCGAGCCTGTTGACAGCGCAGATTTCCAATGCAATCGGGCATACGTCGGCAAATATTTGGGTGGCGTTTATAGCGACAACTATTGCGATTATCGGCGTGTCAAATGCAGTGGGGAGTGTCGTGCGCGCTGTGAATATGGTGTACGGCCTTAAGGAGACGAGGCATTTTTTGAAGCTACGACTGATGGGGATTGGCATGACGATTGTCATGACGCTCGGTATGTTGCTTGTCGTACCACTCATCGTGCTCAATAACGCAATTGTCGAAGGCATCGGCGTGCCGCCACTAGTTGCGAGTAGCCTACTCATCTTGCGATGGCCGCTCTTGGCGCTGTTGATGATGATAGGGCTGGCGATTTTTTATCGGTTCGCGCCAAACCGTGCGCGCGGAACATGGCAATGGCTGACATGGGGGTCTGTGGTGGCGACGTGTATGTGGATTGTCGTGACGGTGCTGTTCTTCGTGTATTTACAACACTTTGCGAATGTGAGCGATTCGTATAGTTTGTTTGCCGGAATCGTCGCGCTAATGATTTGGTTGAACTTCAGTGGGCTGGTTGTCTTGGTTGGTGCAAAAATCAATCGCCGGCTTGAACGCTCTGGTAGTGGCCTGTCTCGCGAGCGTATACTGTAGGATGGAAAAGAATGGAGGTGAAGCATGGCTCGGAAGCACACACGTTTTATCATTGCGGCGGTGATTGGCGCGCTTGCGGCGGCTAGTATTGGGCAGTCGCTTGGGTGGCGCGTCGCGCCCCTGGCGGGGTGGGACGGGTTTGTCGTGATGTTAACGGCACTTATTTGGTTTGATTTACGACGCAAAGCGCCTCATGAGTTGGCAGTTGCGGTCCGTCGCGACGATATGCGTGGCACGGTGCTTGACGCGGTTGTGCTTGTGACGAGTGTCGCGAGCATCATCGCGGCGATTATGCTCATCTCTGGTAAGGGTGCTGGGGTGGCGCATATGCTGTTCGGTCTCTTTAGTATCGTGGCTTCATGGGCGACGGTGCATACGCTCTACGCACTGCGATATGCGGAGCTGTATTATCGAGAAAAAGAGGGTGGTATCGATTTTAATGACGATGTAAAACCGCACTTCATGGAATTTGCCTACTTCGCGTTCACGATTGGCATGACGTATCAGGTGTCTGATACGAATATTACAGATGCAAAGATCCGTCGAACCGTGCTCGGGCAGGCGCTGATTTCGTTTGTGTTTGGCGTAGCGATTATTGCGACGTCGATCAATTCAATTGCCAGTCTTATCAATAGCTAGCTCGTGTCTTCTCCGGTATACTAGAGGCATGAAGAGTTTATATCGTATTTTTTCGTACGTTGGGCATCTGTGGCCCTACTATTTGATCGTCATTGTATCTGGTTTGCTTGTCAGTGGACTCAATCTCGCGACGCCGTTTATCATGAAACGAGTGACCGACCTGATCGTGGGCGGCATGGCGCAAGGCAGCATGAACGTGCAGCCAATCATCTGGCTCGCGGTGCTCTTGTTTGCGGTTGACGTGGCGGCGACGCTGATTCAGAATTGGTCGGGGTATTTCGGCGACGTGATGAGTGCGAAGCTGCGACAAGTGTTGAGTGATCGGTATTATAGGCATCTGCTCGAGCTGTCGCAGCGGTATTATGATAACGAACTGACGGGGACGATCATCAATCGACTCAACCGAACGATTACTGAAGTGACGCAGTTTATCAATATGTTTGCCAATAACTTCTTTAGCATGTATTTGACGCTGTTCGTGTCGCTCGCCATCCTTCTTTTTTATAGCTGGCAGCTGGCGCTCATGATGGCGCTTGTGTACCCGGTTTTTATGTGGCTCACGGCAAAAACGAGCAAACGTTGGCAGGCATGGCAGCGCGAGAAAAACCTTGAGACGGACGTCGCCAGCGGGCGATTTGCAGAAGTCATCGCGCAAATCCGTGTCGTGAAGAGTTTCGTCCGCGAGAAAAGTGAGTTCACCCAATTTGCCAGGCGCAATCAACGCATCGTCGCCCTGACGCGTGACCAATCGCGTTACTGGCATGAGATGGATGTTGCCCGTCGGTTCGCGCTGAACGTGATTTTCTTTGGTGCGATGACGTACATCTTCGTCGCGACGGCGAATCGACAATTCACGGTTGGCGACCTCGTGTTACTCACGACGCTGCTGACGCAGATGCGCTTCCCGGTGTTTAATATGAGTTTTATCGTCGACAATTTACAAAAAGCGATTGCGGGGAGCCGTGATTATTTCGAGGTGATGGCGGTCGTGCCAGACATACGGGACCAGGTAGGCGCGAAGCGACTTCGAATTACTAAGGGGGCGATTGAGTATCGACGGGTGACTTTTGGCTATACGGATGACGAGACGGTATTGCGTGATATCTCGTTTACTATCGCACCAGGCGCGAAAGTCGCTTTTGTTGGTAAGAGCGGTGAGGGTAAGACGACGTTGACTAGCTTGCTGCTCCGTGCGTACGACGCAGATACGGGGGACATTACGATTGACGGCACTTCGGTGCGAACGGTGACGCAGCGCAGCCTTCACCGACAGATTGCCGTCGTGTTTCAGGAGCCGGCATTGTTTAGCGGCACGATTCGCGAGAATATCGCCTATGGTCGCCCTGGAGCAAGCAGCGAAGCGGTCCTGGATGCGGCTCGACTTGCTAACGCCTATGAATTTATTGAGAAGCTCGAGAAGGGCATTGATACTGAGATTGGCGAACGCGGGCTCAAGTTGAGTGGCGGCCAAAAGCAGCGCATCGCGATTGCGCGCGCCATCTTGAAAGACGCGCCAATCCTGATTCTCGATGAAGCGACGAGTAGCCTCGACAGTCACTCGGAGCGCTTGGTGCAAGAGGCGCTAGATCGGCTGATGCGCAATAGGACAGTCCTTATTATCGCCCACCGCCTCAGTACGATTGCCAATGTCGACATGATTGTTACGCTGAAAAACGGTCGAGTTGATGAAATTGGGACGCCCGAAGAGCTAGCGAGCACACGGGGCATCTATGCACAACTTCTGGCGCTGCAAACCGGCGCGACCGAACGCGATAAGAAGACGTTGAAGCGATACGAAATCGCGAACTAAGATCGGCCCTTTAGTCGCGTGAGCGCATGTGCATATACGGCGACGATAGGCACGAAAAAGATGATGAGCGCGGGAATGCCGACGCTAAGGACGAGGGGCATATCGTCCGTATAAGGGATGAAGTGCGTCGTAACGACGCCTTTTACTACGATCATGAGCGCCCACAGGACCGCTGAGACGCCAAGCAAATAGGTCACAAATAGCGTAAGGTAGGCCCATCGTGCGGGGCGTTCTCGGTAGAAGAGAAGCAAGTAGAGCGATCCGCGGCCGAGTAGCGTGACGATGAGAAGCGCAAGCGGCCAATACAACTGGGCGCCAACTTGTACGAGTAGGGCCGAGAACGTTACCATGAACTGCGCGTAGGAAAAAACGAGGAGTGTGTGCGTGATTTCTGTCGAGGCTTGAATAAAGAGGAGTGACCGCGAATGATTGAGGACGGCGATACGAAAAACGAGGCCGATTTCGATAGCCGTGAATACGAGATAGGCGACAATGGGCACAATGATGAGGATATACAGGAGAGTTACCATGCCGTTTTCTCCGTGTTGCGCCAGTGGCGAGTCGTGTAAGCGAGGGCGAAAACCGTCGATGCAGTGAGAATACCGAACAGAACCAGGAAAATCGGCAGGGAATTCGCAATATTGGCGCCGGGCGTGTAGGCGCTGGCTGTTGATTGAAGATTTGCGATAGTGTACGGTTGGCGGCCAAATTCAGTGATAAGCCAGCCGAGCTCCACGAGGGTGAACCCGAGAAGCCCTGTCGGTATCAACGCGATGAGTAGCGCGCGAGGAAAGCGTTTCCATTTGAGGTATACGCCAATTGTTATGACAAGTAGGAGAGAAACGAGGCCAATGATTGCCATTTTTGCGTCAAAAAGCGTGTGCACGACAAGTGGTGGCCAGTCGCTGCGTTGGTAGGCGTCAAGTCCCGTCACGGTGTGGTTGGTCGAGCCTCCAGCGAGAATACTGAGTGCACCGGGGATAGCAATGCCCCCCTGGGTGTTGCCCTTTGCGTCAATCGAGCCACCGACGCGGATTGGTGCGTTTTTTTGCGTGTGATCGAGCAGTTCGATACCTGCTAATTTGCGTGGTTGCGTCGACCCGATATTGACGGC